>CAIKKV010000175.1 GCA_903828035.1 uncultured bacterium | reverse complement strand
GTCCCTCGCCCCCGAGCTGCCCACCGTGAAAGCCGATGCCGGCCAGATCCAGCAGATCGTCATGAACCTGATTACCAACGCCTCGGAGGCCATCGGGGATCGGCCGGGCATTGTGACCCTGGCCACCGGCACCGGTGCGTTCAGCGCGGAGCAGCTGGCCGCAAGCCGCATCCCCGAAAAGCCCGCGCCCGGCCTGTTCGCCTGGATCGAGGTCAGCGACAACGGCTGCGACATGGGCCCCGAAACCATGAACCGCATTTTCGAGCCTTTCTTCACGACCAAGTTCACGGGGCGCGGGCTCGGCATGTCGGCCGTGCTGGGAATCATGCGCGGCCACCATGGCGCCCTGTTCCTGCGCAGCCAGCCGCAGCACGGCTCCACCATCCGGGTCCTGTTCCCCCTTGCGGAGGTCCCGACAACGCAGCTGTTCCAGCGGCGGCCGCCGCTCCCGGCCCGCCCGGGCCCGGACCAGCTGACCCTCTTCGATGCCGCCGCCGGCGATGAGCCGCGCGGCACCGTCCTCATCGTCGATGACGAGCAGATCGTTCAGGATATCTGCGCCGCCGCCGTGGCCTTCAGCGGCTACCGGACCCTGACCGCCAGCGACGGCGAGGAGGGCGTCAGCGTTTTCCGCGAACATGCCGGCGAGATCGTGGCCGTCATCCTGGACCTGACCATGCCCCGCATGGACGGGGCGGCCGCCTTCCGGGAAATGCGCCGCATCCGGCCCGATGTGAGGGTCATCCTCTCCAGCGGCCACGCCGAGCAGGAGGCCTTCCGCCGGTTCGATGCCGCCGGGGTGGCCGGCTTCCTCCAGAAGCCCTACGAGCTGCAGATGCTCCAGGCGGAACTGGACCGGGTCGTCAAAGGCCGGGGCGCATGACCGCCGATCCGGATTCAACCACGCTGGCGCTGTTCAACGCCCGGGACCGCCGCTGGCTTCATTTCGAGCGGCCTCTTGCCATTTACCAGGCTTGGAGCCTGGCCGGCGTGACGCCCGTCCTGGAGCGCGTGGAGGAGGAAACCCGCCGCCGCAACCGATGGGCCGCGGGATTCATCGCCTACGAAGCCGCCCCGGCCTTCGACCGCGCCCTGGCTGTTCGCCCTCCGGATCCCGCCCTGCCGCTTTTGTGGTTCGGGATCTTTGCCGAACCGCGTCAAACGGTTCGGCTCGAATGGCCGGCCGAATCCGGCTCGGCCACGCCGGGCTGGACCCCCACCGTGGACGACGCGGACTACGCCCGCGCCATCGCCCGCATCCGGGAGCACATCCGGCGCGGCGACACGTACCAGGTCAACTACACCGTCCGCCTCCGCGCGCCCGCCTCCCCGTCTCCGCGGGCGCTGTTCGCCGCGCTGATCGACGCCCAGCAGCCGGCCTATGGCGCCTTCATCGAAACGGCGGACTGGGCGTTGTGCAGCGCCTCGCCGGAGCTGTTTTTCGACTGGGAGGGAGACCGCGTGCTCTCCAAGCCCATGAAGGGCACCCGCCCCCGCGGCCTGTGGGCGGCGAAAGACCGGCAGCTGGCGGCTGAGCTGGCGGCCTCCGAAAAGGACCGCGCCGAACATATCATGATCGTCGACATGGTTCGCAACGATCTGGGCCGGATCGCCCGGACGGGCAGCGTCACGGTCGAGCGGCCGTTCGCGGCCGAGCCGTATCCCACGCTGTGGCAGATGACCAGCGAAGTCCGCGGCTCCACGGGCGCGGGCTTCTCCGAGATCCTCCGCGCCCTCTTTCCGGCCGCGTCCATCACCGGCGCCCCCAAGGCCCGCACGATGGCGCTTATCGCGGAGCTCGAAACCACGCCCCGCGGCGCCTACACGGGGGCGATCGGCTTCGTGGCGCCCGGCCGGCGCGCCCAGTGGAATGTGGCCATCCGCACCGTGCGGACCGACAAAAAGGCCGGAACGGCCGAGTATGGCACGGGAGGCGGAATCGTCTGGGACTCCACCGCCGACGCCGAGCTCGAGGAATGCCGCGTCAAGGCCCGCATCCTGACACGTCGCCTGCCGGCCTTTAACCTGCTCGAGACAATCCTGTGGACCCCGGAGGGGGGGCTCTTCCTCCTGGAGAGGCACTTGGACCGGCTGGAGGACTCCGCCGCCACTTTCGCCTTTCCGGTAAATCGCGAGGCCATTCGCCGGCAGCTGATGGAAGCGGTGCGTTCGCTACCCCCCGGCCCCCATCGAGTTCGGCTCACCGTTCCGAAAGAAGGGCGCCCTTCTCTGGACGCGGTCCCGCTCGCCCCCTTGCCCAGCCCCTTCCGGGTCAAACTGGCCCTGGAACCCATCGATCCGGCCAACCCGCTTCTCTACCACAAGACTACCCGGCGGGAACTGTACGAGCAGGCGCGCCAGGCCTGCCCGGATGCCCAGGACGTCCTGTTGTGGAATCCGAAGGGGGAATTGACCGAATCCTCGATCGCCAACATCCTTGTCGAGATCGACGGCACCTGGTACACCCCCCCGCTTTCCAGCGGACTGCTCGGCGGAGTCTGTCGCGCCGAATGGCTCGCCCGGGGCGCTATCCGGGAGAGGCCCATCCTTGCCGGCGAACTGCGCCCCTCCTCCCGCATTCGTCTGATCAATTCCGTCCGGGGTGAATGGGACGTGTGCTTTTTTTTACGATGTCAGCAGGAAGAGTCCTGATTTTTCAAGATTTTCACTCTTTATCTGATTGGCATATTATTGAAATGACAAAGCCTTTTTAGAAAAGATACGTGTAAAACTACAATTGGCTATTCATTTAGACTTGCTTTTATACGTGAATACAAACAGTATATAGCTGCTTCTGTTGTGTATATAGAAGTACGCATGTATTAATGGTGTTATTATAGAGAAAGGAGAAAGTCTAATGGCGCGGAACGGAACTCCATCCGAATTGCCTGTTCTCCTTCTCTACAACATTGATCCGAAATGGGAAAGTCCGGTCCGGGATGAGACGCTTCAGGAGACTGAACGCCTCGGGGATGCCATGCGTGACTTGGGCCATCCTGTCACATCTCTTCCCCTGCTCGATCAGGACCTGGAGGGTGCGCTTACCCGATTCGATCCCGACAACTACGTCGTGTTCAATTGGTGTGAAGAATTGCCCGGAGTACCCAACAGCGAGGTCAAGGTTGCCCATACCCTGGAAGAGCTGAACTATACCTACACCGGCGCCACGGCAGACGTGCTTGCCCTCTGCCAGGACAAGCAGCGGGTTAAGGATCTCCTGACCTCCGTCAACGTCCCCGTCCCGACCGGCTGCCTGATTCGCGATCCGAATGAGCTGTCGGGCTGGACCCGCTTTCCGGCCATCGTCAAGGCGGCGAACGAACATTGCAGCGCGGGGCTGACCTCCGCCTCCATCGTCTCCACCCAGGCCGAGCTGAAAGCCCGGGTCGAATGGGTCTTGGAGAAATACCGCCAGCCCGCGCTCATCGAGGACTTCATCGACGGCCGCGAGTTCCACGTGGCCCTGGTGGGCAACACCCGCATCACCATGTTGCCTCCGGCCGAGATGGACTTCGGCGATTTCCATGACTTCCGCGACCGGCTCTGCACCTATGACGCCAAGTTCAAGCCGGATTCGGAGCACTATATGAAAATCCGCACGCTCCTGCCCGCGCCCTTGACGGACATGGAGATGGCCGCCCTGGAGTCGGTGACCAAGGCCGCCTACCGCGCCGTGGGCTGCCGCGATTACGCCCGGGTCGACCTGCGCCTGCGCGACGGCATTTTCTATGTGCTGGATGTCAACGCCAATGCCGATATCAGCGCCGATGCCAGCATCGCCTGCGCCGCCGAACAAAAGGGCTGGTCCTACGGCCAGATGGGCAACCGGCTCGTCCGCCTCGCCGCCCGGCGCCATGCGCTCCTGGCCGGCGCCGCTTAGCCGCACATTCTTCGCTCCCGGCGGGACAAGCCCGCCGGAGAGCCAAGCCCCGCGCCCTGCCGGCTTGCCGGGCGCAGCTGAAGGGTCCCGCCGGAGCGACTGAAAGCTCCCTGCCGGCTTGCCGGAGAGCCAAGCCCCGCGCCCTGCCGGCTTGCCGGAGAGCCAAGCCCCGCGCCCTGCCGGCTTGCCGGAGAGCCAAGCCCCGCGCCCTGCCGGCTTGCCGGGCGCAGCTGAAGGGTCCCGCCGGAGCGACTGAAAGCTCCCTGCCGGCTTGCCGGCAGGAGCTAAAAACAACAGAAAAAGAATACGGCCAAAAGCAAAACCCCATACGCGCCATGAGTCCCCACCAGCCGCTCTACCTCGCGCACAACCTCTCCCCCGCCTTCTCCCTCCGCTACGACTGGACGGGCTGGCCGACTCAAGGAATAGTCCTTCCCCCCGCGACCGCCGACATCGCGCGCACGTGCGCTCCCCTCTGGGAGTCGGATGGCTTGCGCCTGCTCGAAGCGCACGCCGGATCCGGAAAAGTTCAACTTCTTTTCAGCGTCACGCCTCGCATTAACCCGGTCTTCTGCTGTCAACGCGCCAAGGGGCGGCTCCACTATGCCCTGCGAGAAGCCGGCACGCCCGTGGCTTTCAGCCGAAAGGTGGCGTTCCGGAGTCTCGGCGAAAACATCACAGCCACCGTTGAAAACTACATTAACAACCAGGTCGGAAAGGCCGACTTCGCCGACCCGCGCTTCGAACAAATCATGCGTCAGTTCACGGTGGACTGCCCCCATGTGTCCCTTTCCGAGCCCTCGGAATCCAACAGCGGGCGCTACTGGTATAACCTGCACCTCGTGTTGGTGGCCGCCAACCGTTTCAGGATAACCAACCCCGGAAAACTGGGAGGCCTGCGGGATGCCTGTTTCGCCATAGCCGCCGGGACGGGATGCCCGCTTGCCTCGCTCTCCGTGATGCCAGATCATGTTCATGCGGCTCTCCGGGGCAATATTGAAAAATCGCCAGAAGAAATCGCGCTGGCTTTTCAAAACGGACTCGCGCACGCGGCCGGCTGCCGGGTCTGGCAGGATGGCTATTATGTCGGAACTTTCAGCGAATACTCGCTCGGCGTTATTCGGCGCATTACCGGCAAGTCCTGATCGTTGCTCCCGGCGGGACAAGCCCGCCGGAGAGCCAAACCCCGCTCCCTGCCAGCCCGCCGGAGTGCCTAAGCTCCCTGCCAGCCCGCCGGAGTGCCTAAGCCCCCTGCCAGCCCGCCGGAGTGCCAAGCCCCGCTCCCTGCCAGCCCGCCGGAGTGCCTAAGCCCCCTGCCAGCCCGCCGGAGTGCCAAGCCCCGCTCCCTGCCAGCCCGCCGGAGTGCCTAAGCTCCCTGCCAGCCCGCCGGAGTGCCTAAGCCCCCTGCCAGCCCGCCGGAGTGCC
>CAIKKV010000174.1 GCA_903828035.1 uncultured bacterium | reverse complement strand
CTTTTAACCGACGACTGAACCAACAAATACAAACCTTCGCAGAATAGCTCCCACCCTATTTTACGAGGATAAATTTCTTATTGTTGGGTTATTCTACATCTTAGGACTTGCGTCCTGCAACAATATTCGGCAGAGTGTGCGACCATGAAATCGAAACCCTCCGGACAGAGCGCGCTCCCCCAAATCGTCCGTTCTCGGACCGCCCTTCGCGTCGTTTGGGCAAACGACGTCTCGCTCACCTTTTCCCTCGAAAACGGCCTCCTTCTCGGAGTCCGGGAGGTGTTTGCCGGCAAAACAGCCCTCCGCAACGGGAAAAAGCTCTGGAAACCCCTCTTCGGCACCCCCGGGGGCATTCAATTCGACCGCCTCGAGCTCTCCGGCGTCCGCACCGTCAAGGATGGAACCGTCACCCTCTCCGCGGTGGCGATCGGCTCTCCCACGGGCATCCAGGAAGAGCAGGACGAGTACCTGGGCGACATCGTCAACCTCAGCCTGCCCGATCTCCCGGTGCGCGACTGCTTCGAGTGGGAGTTCAAGCCCAGCTCGCTCACGCTGGACGGCCACGCCTTCACCGGCTTCTCCTACCGCTTCCGCTTCATCAGCCGCCAGGGCCGGAAGATCTACCGGCTCTTTGACGACGCCTCCTGGGAGATCGGCGGCCACGTCACCGGCAACACCCTTCTGCTCCAGGGGGAGGTCAACCCCCCCGCCACCGAGCTCACGAAGGACCTCTTCTTCACCACCGCCTGCAACTACTACGGCGCCGAGATGACGGCCTTCATGACGGAGCCCAAGCGGGTCTCCTTCCAGCGCCTGCCCCGCATCGGCACCATCCAGGCCTTCGACTTCCTGGCCCACGCCAAGGGCGCCCTGCTGGGCCTCTTCGAGCCCGTGGACGAGGTCCTCAGCGTGACGCAGAAGAACGTGGGCGAGGACTTCCTGCACATCATGGACGAGCTCCGCCGGCCGCTGTCGGACCACTTCGAGACCCACCCCAAACACATCCTCTTCCACGCGCCGGCCGCCGCCTGGAAGCGCGAGGACCAGCGCAACCTGTGGTCCGCCGCCTATGATTACGTGCACGAGGGCGTCCGCCGCCGCTATCGCGTCAAGCCCTCCCCGGTCCAGCCCCGGATCTGGATCCCCCAGGTCAGCGAGCCCACCTTCACCCTCGACGGGCAGACCTACCCGCGCGAGCAGTGCCTGACCGCCTACGCCGACCGGCGCATCGACGCCTGGGCCGCCATGGGCGTGAAGGAGATCTGCCTCCACTCCATCTGGTTCAGCGACTACACCGAGGACCGCCTCACCTTCAAGGACCAGAAAGGCATGCACGGCAACCTGACCGTGGGCAGCATCTGCAACGTGCGCGTCCACGAGGTCTCCCCCCTGTGGGGCGGCACGGAATCCCTGGCCTATTTCATCAAAAAGGCCCACGCGGCCGGCATGCAGGTCCAGCTCTGGTGGGCCAGCCACCTCTCCCGCAGGGCGCCCATCTTCCAGGAGCGGCCCGACTTCATGCTCATGGCGCGCGACGGGCTTCCCAACGGCGGCGGCTTCGGCCACCAGAGCCTGATCACGGTGGACCTGAACAACAAGGACTGCTTCAACTGGATGCTCGAAAAGCTCGTCACCCTGCACCAGCAGACCGGGTTCGACGGCCTCTTCCATGACTCCTACGGCAACATGACCTTCCTGCCCATGAACTACGCCGACCCCCTGCGCCGGGGCCAGCAGGACGCCTACGCCCGGTTCGTCAGCCGCCTCCAGCAGGCCGGCGTCAAAACCTTCACCGTCGAGGGCATCGGCCCCCTCGGAGTCGGCCACTTCGGCATGAACCTGCTGCCGAAATCCGGCAAGATGGCCAAGGGCTACCAGTGCGCCCTCAACTGGTGGCTTGGCCAGGAAGACATGATCTACGGGCTCAACATGGGCATCAGCTCCCGGCCCTGGGGCGAGGATGCGCCCGATTCCCGCGAGTTCGCCTTCCGCTGCATCGCCGCGGGCGGCCGCTTCGGGTTCACCAGCTACGATTCCAGCTCGACCGAGCTCTGGACCGGCTGGATGCGCGACCTGAACCGGATCCACGGCCAGTTCGCCCCCCTCATGGGCCGGCGCACCCTCCTTCCCGGCGGCCGCGGCATGCTGTGGAAGCGCCAGAAGGACTCGCTCCTCTTCGCCTTCCAGCCGTTCACCCACCCGGTGAAGCCCGGCCGGACCGTCG
>CAIKKV010000173.1 GCA_903828035.1 uncultured bacterium | reverse complement strand
TGGATTCTTCCTGTGATAGCTGATATAATAAACGCTTATGCAGATCAGTCTTCCAAAAATTATCCAGGGCGGCATGGGCGTGGGTGTGTCAAACTGGCACCTGGCGCAGGCCGTATCAAAGCTCGGGCAGCTGGGCGTGGTGTCCGGTACGGCTCTCGATCTGGTTCTGGCGCGCCGGCTTCAGGATGGCGATCCCGGGGGGCATGTTCGCCGGGCCCTGAGTCATTTTTCCTTTCCCAAGATGGCCCAGCGGGTGATGGACGCCCTTTTCGTCCCGGACGGAAAAACGGAGGATGCCCCCTACAAGGGGGTGGGCATGCATGCTATCCGGGGGAAGCGCGGGCTGGACGAGCTGTGCATCGTTTCCAATTTCGTGGAAGTGTTCCTGGCGAGGGAGGGGCACTCCCACCCGGTCGGGATCAATTACCTGGAGAAGATCCAGCTTCCCCATCTGCCTTCCCTTTACGGGGCGATGCTGGCGGGCGTGGCTGTCGTCATTGTGGGCGCGGGCATTGCCATCGAGATTCCCGGCGTGCTGGACGTGCTGGCGAATCACCAGGCCGCCACCTACGGCATCCGCGTGATCGGCGCCCAGGCCGACACGGAGGTCCGCGCCGTTTTCGATCCTTCCGAGTACCTGGAGGAAGGGGTTTCGCTGCCGGCCCTTTGCCGGCCGGATTTCCTGCCGATCGTCTCTTCCGACGCCCTGGCCACGATGTTCATCCGGAAGGCCAATGGCCGCGTCGATGGCTTCGTCGTGGAAACGCCCGAGGCGGGCGGCCACAACGCGCCGCCGCGGGGGGCCATGCAGCTGACCGCGGACGGACAGCCGGTTTACGGGCCCCGGGACAAGGTGGATCTGGCGGTGATGCGGAAGCTGGGGCTTCCCTTCTGGCTGGGCGGCTCGTTCGATTCGCCCGAGAAGCTGCGGGCGGCCGTGGCGGAAGGCGCGGCGGGGGTGCAGGTGGGCACCGCCTTTGCCCTGTGCGTGGAATCGGGGCTGCTGCCCGAAACCCGGCGGGCGCTGGTGGCCAAGGCCCTGTCCGGCGGCGCCGCGGTGTTCACCGATCCGGTGGCCTCTCCGACGGGCTTTCCTTTCAAGGTCGCCCAGCTGGAGGGCACGCTTTCCGAAGCGTCCGTTTATCTCGCCCGCCGCAGGATTTGCGATCTGGGCTACCTGCGCGAAGCGTACCGCCGGGAGGATGGCGCCGTGGGGTATCGCTGCCCGGCGGAGCCGGAGGCCAGCTACCTGGCCAAGGGCGGCAAGGCGGAGGAGCTGGCGGGGCGCAAGTGCGTCTGCAACGGGCTGATGGCGAACATCGGCCTGGCCCAGCGGCTGCCGGATGGCGGCCGCGAGCCGCGCCTGCTCACGCTGGGCGATTCCTTCGCGGGCATTGGCCGGTTCTGCACGCCGGAGCGGCCGGATTTCACGGCCGGGGATGTCGTCCGCCGCTTATTGGGGTGAGCCTGTGGGCAGGTCCGGAAAGGGACGAGGCCCGCTTCGGTTTCAGGGCGGAACGATCTTAAATGCCTTGATCCCGCAGGGGGGCATTGCGACGTGAAGGTCGCCGCCTTGCACCGTCACGCTTTCCCCGCTTAACGCGTCCTCGAGCACGCACGGGAGTGGAATCCCCTGCGCCGCCAGGTTGATGTCGAGGGTCTGCACCTCGTGGATATCCAGGTTGGCGAGCAGGAGGAAGCTGCTGGCGCCGCCCCGCAGGGGCTTCCGGCAGGCCGCCAGGATGGCCGCATGGCCGCTGTCGACAAATGTCAGGTTCCCCGCTTCCCGCAGCACGGGGTATTCCTCCAGCAGCCCGTTGATGGCGGCGATGGCGGGGCGGAAATCCGGCCCGGCGGAAAGGTCAAGCGTGTGCGGCGGACCGATGAAGGGGACGCGCTCCGTGACGCCCGCCTCAACGCCCTGCGTCAGCCCGGTCTGGCCGGTGGTGAAGAGCGCGCAGATGGCGTAGCGCGGAACGATCGAGCGGCCCGCTCCGAACAGCTGGGCCGGCACCCCGGTGTCGTGGGTGGTGACCGAGCAGAGGTGGCGGAGCCGCCCGCTCACGGTGTGCAGGTACTGGAGGTAATGGCGCAGGGCCGGCCCGAAGGGGTGCTCCCAGCTGTTGGCCAGCAGGAGGTTGATGCCCCATTCCGGGACGGTTTTCTCGAGGGTCAGCTCGTCGGTGAAGTATTCGCCCAGGATGGCGAGGTCGGGGTGCTGCTGCCGGATGGCGGCGCTCAGCTCGGCAATAAACGGGCCCCGGCTGCTGTGCAGGTTGTCGAACCGCACCATGCCGCCGGTGTAGGCGGCGTACCGGGACCAGAACAGCGCGTACTGCTTCATGTAGTCCCAGATGCCGCGATTCACATGGGCGATGGGATGATCGTAGTTGATGGAGACCAGGTCCTCCCACCGGATCCAGGTTTGCAGGTGCCAGCACCCGGCGCGCTTGAAGCCGTCGGGCTCCGCATCGTCCGGCACAATCCAGTCGGGGCAGGCGTTCACCATGTCGCTGTCCGAGGCGATGTGATTCAACACCAGGTCGAAGCAGAGGCGGATGCTGATCCGGCGGCACTCCAGGACGAACGCCTCCAGCTGATCCAGCCCGGTTCCGGGCTTGTGCGGGTCGCGGTACCGGTCGTCCACGCCGAACAGGCTGCGGGCGGAGTAGGGGCTCTGGGAGGCGCCCATCGGGGTGATCGGGAGCAGGTGCAGGGTATCGAAGCCCATGGCCTTGAGGCCGGGCAGGAGGGCGGTCCAGTCGGTGATGGTCCCCGAGGCGCTGGGGATCAGGGTGTACAGGCGAACGGTCCGCAGGGAGGGCGGGTCCACGAGCACATAGGAGTGCGGCACGCGATCCCAGTACCATTTCTCCCCGCCGTTGAGCGAATATTTGACGCGGAACCGGTACAGGCCGCATGACGGGACGGGCAGCCTCAGCGTGAAGGATTCCTGGTCCGCGGAGTCGAAGGGGATCTCGCGCCATTCGCCCGCCTCGGACGACCCGATGTCGGTGTGGAGCGTCACCAGGGGGTTGGCCGCCTGGGGCGAGCTGAGGGTGACCGTCAGGGCGAGGGTTTCGTCGCTGTAAAGCCGGGCGAAATCGGCGGGTCCGTGCTTGAACGATCGCTGGACGATGCCCGCCTCGCCCCGGTGGATGGGGCGGGAGGGCAGCGGCGGAATGGAAGGTCTGTTGAGCGGAATCAGAAAAGCCTCCGTCCTGGGTTGGTTGCGCTGCACCCTTTGCATACTAGTAAAACAAACGGGCCTGTACAAGCCCGCGGGTCATAAGCGCCTGAAGTCAGCTAGTTGTCCTGATCGTAATCGTACGCTTAATCGTCATACAGGGCCGGCGGGTTGCGGCGTTTCGGGCGTTCCCTGGCGGCGCGCGAGATGGCTTCCCCCCAAAGCCCGCTTCTTCATTGGAGACGGGACGCCCTCGTCCCGTCCGCCTTGCAGCAGGTCCATGCGATCAAGGCGAACTCCATTTCGGGCAGCTTTGCGGTAAATCCAAAACCCGTTGCGTTTGATGGCCTGCTGTGGTTAACTCGACGCACTCGGAGGCGATATGACTAAACGGCAGGTGATCAGGTGTGTGCTGGACGGCGGCCGGCCGCCGTATGTGCCCTGGAACTTCGGATTCACGCGCGAGGCGGCGGATAAGCTGGCCGCCCATTATGGCAGCCTGGAGCCCGCGGTCCGCGGCAATCACCTCCTGTGCCTGGGCTCGGGCATCTTTCCCGCGGTGGAGGTGGGCGGCGACTGCGTCCGGGATCCGTTCGGGGTGATCTGGGATCGAAGCCGGGACAAGGATATCGGAAACGTGAAAGGGCAGGTCCTGCCCGGGCCGACCCTGGAGGGCTACGCGTTTCCCGATCCGCTTGAGCCGTTCTTCTTCGGCGACATGAAGGCGCGGATTGAAAAGGACGCCGGCGAGCGCTACCGCGTTTTCCAGGTCGGGTTTTCCCTGTTCGAGCGCGCCTGGACCCTGCGCGGGATGGAAGCGCTGATGATGGACTTCATTGAAAATCCGGACTTCGCCCACCGCCTGCTGGGCGCCATTGCCGACTTCCAAACCGCCCAGGTGAAGGAAGCCCTCCGCCAGGACATCGACGCGGTCTATTTCGGGGACGACTGGGGCTCCCAGCGCGGCCTGATCATGGGGCCCGCCCTGTGGCGGGAGTTCATCCGCCCCGAAATGGCGCGCATGTTCAAGGGGGTCCGGGACGCCGGCAAAAAGGTTTTCCTGCATTCCTGTGGCGACGTGGACGAGCTGTTCGACGACCTGTGCGACATGGGGCTCGACTGCTTCAATCCCTTCCAGCCGGAAGTCATGGACGGGGAGGCCCTGCTGAAGCAATACCGGGGCCGGCTCGCGTTCCTGGGCGGACTGTCCACCCAGCGCATCCTGCCCTATGAAACCCCGGACGGGGTGCGCCGCGAAACCCGCCGGCTGCTGGCGCTGGGCCGCGAAGGCGGCTATATTTTCGCCCCCGCCCACGCCGTGGAAGGGGACGTTCCGGTGGAAAACATGGTCGCCTTCATCGAGGAGGCCCAGTCGCAGCTTTAATCTCTGGGGCAGCCGCCCCACTCCCGGCAGAGGTCGCGGACCAGCTTGATGCGTTCCCATTTTGTATCGATGGATGTCTGGCAGGAAGAGGCGAAGATGAAGCGCTCCTTCCGGGCGGCGCCCAGGTACTCCCGGTAGAACGCCCTCACCTGCGCATCGCCGAGTAGCTCCTGCTCGCGCGCGGAAAACCCGCCGACGAAGATGAACTCCGGGTGGCAGGTTTGCGCGGCCGCCGCCGGCCAATCACCGAGGGGCGGGTGCGAAATTCCCTCCAGCCCGCTCACGCGCGCCTCCGAGAACTCACCCGCCAGGCCGGCCAGTTTTCCGCAGGCGTGGACGAACAGCGTTTTCCCCCGGGCCCGCATCACCTCGGCCGCCTCTTTCACATAGGGCGTCCAGAACTCCGCCGCGAGCGCCGGCGGGTAGAACGGCGTGTCGACGTTGTCCATCAGGATGGCCGACTCCACCAGCGGGTGGTTCGCCAGGGCGTGAAGCACGGGGCGCATCTGCGTCTGCCAGAATTCATCGCAGAGGGCTTTGGCCGCCGCCGGCTCGTCCATCACGAAAAAACACGTATATTCCAGCCCCAGGTAGCCGTGCAGCATCTTGAGCGGGCTGACTCCGAAGGGAACATTCACGATGCCGTCGCCCCCGACTTTCGCATGGGTTGCGGCGAACGCCTCCTCGTCCCACCGGTGGCGGCGCTGCTCGAGGAAATAGCGGAGCGCATCGCCGTCCCGCTTCCAGTCCTTGACGCAATACTCTTCCTGGTGGCCGGTGCTCAGGGAGGTCTGCTCCTGGTGGACTTCGCGGAGCGTGCCGAAGGGGGTGGCGTACTCGGTGGTCCGGCGCGGCCCCGTGGAGCCGGGGACGACCGTGGACCGGGGGGTGAGCGTGGTGTTTTCGCCGCGGCAGCCGCCATCGAGATTGCGGGAAAAGATATCGCACCCGAGCGCCTTCATGGCGTCGATGTAGTCGCCGCAGCCGCGCAGCTCCTCCGGAAGAAGGTTGAACTTCCTGTGGTGGCCGAACCACTGCGAGAAATTGGGCGCAAACGGAACCCAGCGCGGTTTTTTGCCGGCGAGCACGAGGCGAAGGTTTTCCTTCCTGGTCATGGGGCGGGCTCCTATTGTCCGGAGGGCGGTGTCCGGAAACAGGGGGACTCTATCACAGGTGGGGTCTCGTTTCAAGTTGCCGCAAGGGGGTTGCGCGCATCGATTTTCATGCGCCGCTATACCACGGATCAGATCGACTCCGAAGTCATCGAGTCCTTGCTTGAGTCGGGAGCGCTCGTCCGCTAACATACGCCGCTTAAGCAGGAGATGGAGATGGCTCGACCGATCAGCAAGCTGGCGCCCGGGTGGTGGGATTACACAACCCTGGAGAAGGAGGTCCTGGAGGATGCCGCCCGGCTGACGCCGCGCGACCTGCTCCAGCTGTCGCGCCCGGGCTTCACGGTCCGGATATTCGACACCGTGGAAGAGTTCTACACGGCCGAAGCCCTGGAATACATCGAGGCCTGGAAGCAGGCTTCCCCGGCCCGGCCGGCCGGGATCTGCGGGCCCATCGGCCCCACCGAGCAGCTTCCCCTGGTCGCGAGAATCGTGAATGCCGCGGGCCTGTCGCTGAAACACGCCCACTTCTGGGGCATGGACGAGTGGGTGCTGGACGGAAAGACCATGCCGGAGAGCCATCCGCTATCGTTCGCGCGATGCGACAAGAAGAGGTGCTTTAACCGGATCGACAAGCCGTTCCGGATGCCGGCGGAGAACATGCATTTCCCGAGCACGAATGGGAATGCCTATTCAAAGAGTTATGATGAAGTCCGCTGCGTCCTGATGCAGGGCGGGCAGGGGGAGATCAAGCACTGGGCGTTTAACGATCCCCTGCCGCGCGAGGGCACCTACAAAAACAGGCCCCCGACCCCGGCGGAATACCGGGCGTTGAAGACGCGGCGGGTGCGGCTTCACCCGGCCACGATCACGCAGAATGCGAGAACCTCGGGCGGCGGCAACGTGACGCTGGTGCCGACGGAGGCCATGACGGTGGGCCCCGTGGAAACGTGGAAGGCCGAGACGGTGTCGATCTGGCATCCGGGTCACCACGACAACCCCTTTGGCATGCGGCTGACGGCCCTGATGATCTCGAAAAGGCTGGCGGATTCGGCCGTGCCGATGTCGCTGCTGGCGGATCATCCCTCGGTCCGCTTCAACTACCTCCGCTCCGGCATGGGCTCGGTTGCCGTGGACATGCATTAACGGGGTGGGTTTCCCGATCTGCGCCGGCGGGAATGGCGCTCGCCCGGACCGGCGGGAAATCGATTGATCAGGGAAGGGTGAAGTGGAAGGTTGAGCCTGCGCCAAGTTTGGATTCGAACCAGATCCGCCCGCCGTGGCTCTCGACGATCTTTTTGCAGATCGCGAGGCCGATCCCTGCTCCGGCGTACTGTTCCTGCGTGTGGAGCCGGTGGAAAACCTGGAATATCCGGGTGGCATACTGGGGGTCGATGCCGATGCCGTTGTCCTGCACGGAAAACTGCCATTCATTTTCCAGGCGGATTGCCGAAATCCGGATGAGCGGCTTCGCCTCCCCGCGGAACTTGATGGCGTTGTCGATCAGGTTTTGGAAAAGCTGCATCAGCTGCATGGGGTCCGCCGTCACCTCGGGCAGGGGGCCGGCCTCCACCGTGGCGCCGGACGCCTCGAGCGCCGACTTCATGCTGGACAGGGCCGCCTGGAGCGGCTCCGCGGCATTCAGAAGCATGGGGTTTTCCTTCTTGCCCACGCGCGAGTAATCCAGGAGCCCCGCGATCAAGGTCTGCATGCGTTCGGCCCCTTCAACGGCAAAGGCGATGTACTGATCCGCGGTCGCGTCCAGCCGGCCGTGGTAGTGATCCCGCAGCAAGCTCCCGAACGCGGTCACCATCCGGAGAGGCTCCTGCAGGTCGTGGGCGGAGATGTAGGCAAACTGCTCCAGCTCCCGGTTGGACCGGGCCAGCTCTTCGGCGGTTTTCTGCAGTTGTTTTTCGCGGGTCTTGCGTTCGGTAATATCCTGTAGGATGCCGGCCATTCGCACGGCCTGGCCTTCCTTGTTCCGCTGTTGATTGCCCGCGGCCCAGATCCACCGCACGGCGCCGTCGGCCCGGCGGATGCGGCACTCCATGTTCCAGCCGGCCCGGGTCGCGAGTGCCTCGTTGAAGCTTCGATCCACCTCCGCCCGGTCCTCGGGAAGGACGTGATCGAGGAACAGTTCGTATGTCCAGGCGGGCAACGGGGTTTCATAGCCGAAAATACGGTCGTGGAAGGGCGTGCGATTCACGGTGTGCTTTAGCAGATCGAGCTCCCAGGCGCCGATCCGGGTCGTTTCAAGGGCGAAGGTTAAACGGGATTCACTCTCGCGCAGGGCTTGGTGCGCGGCGCGCTCCGCAGTCTGATCGCGGAAGACCAGGACCACGCCGGAGACCTCCCCGCCCTCGTCGCGGATGGGGGCGGCGCTGTCGGCAATCGGCCGCTCGGCGCTGTTGCGGGAAAGAAGCACGGTGTGCTTGGCCAGCAACACGATCACCCCTTCGCGCAGCACCTGCTGTACCGGGTCGGCGGCCTTCTCCCGGGTCTCTTCGTTGACAATGGGGAAGACCGTGTCCAGGGGCTTCCCCCGGGAGTCGGCCAGGCTCCACCCGGTGAGCGTTTCGGCCGCCGGGTTCATCTCAACCACGAGGCCGCCTGTATCCGTGGTGATGACCGCATCGCCAATGCTGTGTAGGATGGTCCGATAGGTTTCCTGCGCCTCCCTTTTCTGCCGTTCCGACTGATAGAGGCCCCGCAAGAATCCGATCTGCTGTTTCCGGTAGGCGAAGGTGCTTGCCGCGGCCGCGAGAAGAATGAAGAGCAGTACAACGGAAGCGGGGGCTTTGGCCCTGAAACGCAGCTCCGCCAATAGCTCGCCTGCATCGACCTTGGTCACCAGGAACCCGCCCAACCCGGGCGCCGGCCTCAGATCCGCAAGCACATCCTCTCCCCGGTAGTCGACGCCCTCGGTCAATCCCTGTTTTCCGAGCACCGCCTGCACGGCCAGCAAATGGCTTCGGCTGAGCGGAAAGCGAAGGGACAGGGCCGTGTTGGTCTGATGGCGCAACTCGTTCAGCAGCACGACCTCCTCGCCCTGGCGCTGAACCAGCATCGTTTCGGCGCTGCCGCTGGGCGTGGGCCAGGACTGGAGCAGCGGGTACAGGTAGGCTTCCGCGTTGCTCCGCAGAATCATCACGGCCAGCGGGAGCCCCGAGGCGTCCCGAGTCGCGGCGGCCGCATCGATGTGAACCCGGTTGTCGCCGTGAGTGAAGAAGTCCGACAGCACGGCTTTTCTGGACGCGCGCGCCATCGCGATTACCTGATGAGTGACAGGGCCCAACGGCTCGGGTTCGTCCCTGGCGGAGAGCAGGATCTTTCCGGCCGAATCGACCAGGAGGGCATTGGCGTACAAGCCTTCCTTCAGGTTGATCTCCAGGATTTTCTGCAACTCCTCCCGCAGGCCGGAAGCGCCGGGATTCCGGGCGAGCTCCGCGAGATTCTTGATTACAATGGGTCCGTTCGCCGCCCGCCAGACGTCGCCCAGGCGGTCTGTTTTCCACTGCGTGAGCTGATTTTCCTTCATCGTGGCGATGGCGGCGAGAGTGGCGTATTTCTCGCGTCGGATGTGTTCAGCTTCGCTTCGATAATACCCAAAGCCGCCGGCCAGGATCGTGAGGGTGCTCAAGGCAAATAGGGCCGCCCATGGTTTTCGAGCGGGCACGGTTTGTTCAGATTCTTCTGACATGTTTTGCCTTTGACTGTCAGGCCTGATAGTGCAATCGATTGGGGCAAACGTTTCCGATAAAGAGAGCCTACGGGAGAGGGTGGCCGGGGGCTATGGGGGTTAACCCTACGTCGGCCGTCAAGCACAGGCGACTTTTAAGCGAGCTTGTTGTTTGTTCTGGATTCTTTTGTGAATATTATTCAAAATCAAAAAGATTCTTAATGCGTAAGCGTTTGAGGTTGGCAGGGGAGCCGTATGAATAATCGATCAGGGGTGGCCGTGGTTGCCGGAGTTTTTTCGGCGCTCGTTGCGCTGGCGGGCGATGGGGTTCTGATCCGGGACGGAAGCAACCCAGTTCCGATTTATACCGCCTCGAACAAGCAGTCCGCCGATTACAAATCCGCGGAGGTGCTGGCCTCGTATTTGAAAAAAATGACGGGCGCGGATTTTGCCATCCAGGCGATGCCGACCAACCCGGCGGCCCCGGGCCTCTGGATAGGCGGCGGGCCGGGCGGTCTGGCCGCGGACGATTTCCGGATCACGGCCGGGGAGAACCGGGTGCGGCTGGCCGGCGGCTCGCCCGCCGCCACGCTTTGCGCCGTCTACGCGTTTCTGGAGGACGAGGCGGGCTGCCGCTGGTGGTCGCGGAATGAAGAGGAGGTGCCGCGGCAGGCGACGCTTCGCGTCCGTGAAACGAACGCCGTCTACCGCTCGCCCTTCGCGATCCACAACGTCTGGAACATGGAGGCGCAGAGCCGGGAGAATGATTTTTATCACAAGGCCAGGACGACCAGCTCGGTTTCCTTTTCCGGCGGCCACACGCTATATCCCCTGTTGACG
>CAIKKV010000172.1 GCA_903828035.1 uncultured bacterium | reverse complement strand
ATACAAATTGGCCAAGGAATCCGGAAGGTATCCGATCATTCCTATGGGATGGTAATGTGTTGAAATCATGCGCAATGCCGCCCGCCAGGGTCCCGAGGCTGGTGAGCTTCTGGGCTTTGTGCAGTTCGGACTCGAACCGCTTGCGCTCAGTGATATCCTCCAGCACGGCCGCAAAATAATCCACCTTGCCGTCGGGAGTCCTTACGCACCCTACGGCAAGATTGATCCAGAAGACAGTTCCATCCTTGCGGATAAATCGCTTCTCCAGCTGATACTGATCGACTTGACCGGAGCGCACGCGTTCAAATTGTTCGATATCTAAAGGGAGATCGTCCGGGTATGTCATTTCCGACCATGACATTTGAAGTATTTCATCGCGGGAATATCCGAGCATCGCGCAGAGCCGGTCATTGACTTCAATCCATCCTTTTTCCGGCGATGTGATGGCGCGCCCGTGCAGCGGCAGATCAAAGTAGTTTCGGAAGCGGATCTCGCTTCTTTTCAACTCGTGCAGCACCTTTTGATGCGCATCCATTTCCTGGTTGAGCCGATGATTGACCTCTTCGATGAAGTGACGCGCCTTTACCGCTTCTTCCATCAGGTTCAGGGCCTCGAGACGTGAGGTCGCAAGATCGGCCGTACGTTCCTCAACCCGTTTCTCCAGTTCGGCGTAGAGATTGCTCAGGTTCTGCGTTAACTGCAGGGCGAGCTGCCTTGCTTTGAACTCGGTGTTGAGCAGGCTGAAAATAAATCCGGCCAGCAACAGGCTGATGGCCGTCCCGCCCAACAACACGAGCCAGACCAAGCCGTAGGAGTCCGAGCGGTCAGTCATCGTGAAGCGCAAGGTCCAGGGGCGTTCGGCTACAACCACCCGCCGCTGAAAGTTCAAGCGCGCCTCGGTCTCTGCTGGCTGGGCCGCAGCGGGTTGGCTGTCGTAGAGCAGTGCGGCGGGCGTGGCTAACTCGCCATCAAATACTTTCAAGCGGATCCGGCGTTCATTCTTCAAATCCGCCCTCCCCAAGATGCCGTTCATCAGATCGGTCATCCGGTAGGGGCTGTAAACCCAACCCTTGATGGCGGCCCGCCGCTGGTCAACCGTTTCAATGGGCATGTTTTTGCAGTACACCGGCAGATACATCAAGGTGCCCGCTTGTACGTCTTGTTCAGTTTCCTGCACGAGCAGAACCTTTCCCGAAAGGACGGCCCCATTCAGGTCCCGCGCCCGTTCCATCGCCACCCGTCGGACCGGTTCGGTCAGCATGTCGTAGCCAAAGGCGCGGAGATTCCGGCCTGCAAACGGTTCGATGTAGATGATGGCGGAGTAGAGCTCCCGTTCGCCCCCGGGGCGCACTTGGTATTCCGGAAAGCCTTCGGCTCGAATTTCCTGTATATGGCGCGCCACATTCTCGCGAGGAATCAGCAGCGCGAAGCCCAGGCCTTGAATGCCTTGCAGGAAATTGCCAACTCCCTGATGCGCATAAAAACTTTGCCACTCCTGACGAGATACGCAGTCCGAGCTCGCAAAATAAGCCTCCGCGCTACGCAGGAGTTGTGCGTGGGCGAGGAACCGGTCGATGATCTTGTCGTTAATTTCACTGCAGACGAAGGTGAACTCGCGTTTTACATTCTCATCCGCCTGCGCTTTTACGCGCAGGGCCGCCCAGCCGGTTATGAGCAGGCCCGTCAGAAGGAAGAATGCCAGCAGAAGCGTACGTCCGGATTTCCATTTTCCTGCTTCAATGATTTTCATAGTTGACTCCAGAGAAGGGTGTAACAGTCTTTCTGTAAACTCTTCCTTGCCTTGAAAAGGAAGCCGCTTTAAGTGAGGTTTCCCAAGGCAGGAGGGGCCGCCGCATGGCGTTGAAAGAACGCGTGGAGGCGGCCGGGTCAGTTGTCATCCTGAAAGTGACTGAACAACCAGGCGACACAACCGCCCAAACGCGTTTAAAGTATAGCACGATGCAGCAGGCAGTGGAAGTCCTAACCGAGAACGGCATGGAACGGCCTGGAAGGCATGGTCCACGGCATGGCGATGATTTTAAACGAGGCGATGCAGATCGGGCGATCCAGGGCGATCGGGGCGGGCTCGTTTGAGCGCTTCGAGGGTCGCCGGGTGTCTTTGGCCAAGCCATCTGGCGCCGGCGTCAGGTGCACCTGCAGCGGAATGCCGTGGCCGATGTGCCGAAGCGATCTCAACGCAAACGGGTGGCTGCGCATCGGCGGCACATCTTCAATGCGCCGGATCGGGAGGAGGTCGAACGGCCGCTCGAAGTCTAGCCAAAATGCGGGAGAAGCGCCCCATCCCCGATCTCCTCCGGCGAGCTGGCCAGGCCGGTTCTCGGAGACCGAAGGGTGGGGCGCCCGCGAAAGGCATGGCGCCCCTTTGGAGCTTAAATGGCGCTTCCAGCTGCAGGTGCCGAGGTGGCTTTCAGGCGGTACGCGCGTACCTGTCACGCGTACGAGGTGGAGGCGGTCCGTACCGTCACGCTGAACGGTTCGGGTACTCGGCCGGCCTTATCGGCCTGCGCCAGCTTTTCACGCTCTTTCACCAAGTCGTGCGTTTTACTTGGCGCCACGCGCGGGCCGCGGTGAGTTGAAAGAAAGTAGACAGACTAACCCGTTTGTCCTAATGTACGCCCTCTTATGCTAGTGGGGGCTTATGGACTTGCTGTGGAAAATGGTGAAGATAGGTTTGCTTTTCCTGATGACAGGGTTGGCCGGAATTGCCTCGGCCACCGTGGATAATCAGGGATCGTTCGGTTCGGGGGGCCAAAGTTCGACCAGCGCCAATTATGCCATGGAGGGCGGCCTGGGCGGGATTGTCGGGGGAGTGAGTAACGCCTCCGGGTCCATGACGGCCAGTTCAGGGTCCATTACGCCGTTGGCGGAAATGACCCAGCTGGTCGTCCGTCTGGCGCCTGTGACGGTCAATGAGGGCGGGTCCATCCAGGCGGAGGGCATCGTCGGGTTCGACGATGGCACCGTCTCGGTCCTGGCGGGGAGCAACATTCTTTGGCTGGCGCCCGCGTATCCGATCACGTCTGTCTCATCCAGCGGCCAGGCACGCGCCGGCGCGGTGTATTCGAACATGCCGGGGCGTGTTTCAGGCAGTTATCGGGGGGTCGCCGGCGGCGGAGACGTGCTGGTGATGGATAGCGATCCTGATAATTATGGTGTTTACGGGGCCGACGGCATTCCGGACGGCTGGCAGGTTCGCTGGTTCGGCACCAACAATCCGCTTGGATCGGCCACGGCGACAAACAGCGCCGGGCAGGCCAACCGCTATGCCTATATTGCCGATCTGGATCCGACCAATCCCGCTTCCGTTTTCAAGATTGTCGGCTTATCCAATGGAGTTTCCGAAAGCCTGGTGTTTTTTAAATCCTCCGCCAATCGGCGCTATGTGCTGGAATCGACTACCAATTTGCATGGCGGCGTTTGGGAGAGGATGCCGGGTGCCACGCCTGAAATGGGAAACGGCGGGGTTTTTGCTTTGCGTAATATCCGTGTGGGAACGCCTTGCTTCTATCGAGTGCAAGTTGTTGCACCGTAATGGGTTGAAAGAGTGAAGGAGTTGATTTGTTGTAATTCTTCCTGCAAAATAGGTTTTTAGGT
>CAIKKV010000171.1 GCA_903828035.1 uncultured bacterium | reverse complement strand
CGCCTGGCACCAGACCATGATCAACAAGGTCAAGGCCCACCTCGACCTCAAGGAAGGCCGCATCGACGACGCCGTGGCGAAGTTCCGCCTGTTCATGGCCGCGATCGCGGCGCAGGCGGACCAGGGCCACCGCGATCCCATCACGGATGAGCGGGTGACAAAGGACATGATCCTGGGGTATAATGCCAGCCGGATCGGAGACATCTACGACAAGGCGGGGCGCGCGGAAGACGCCGCCAAGGCCTATGCCGAGGCGAAGGCCGACTACGAGAAGGCGCTCAAGGGCTTTGCCGCGGGGGACCCCGAAATCAAGACGATCAACGAGATCCTGTCCGGCCTTGGCAAGCGGGCGGGCGGATAAACCGCGGCGTGGCCGTCGGGAGGTTGCCATGTGGGATTATACGGATATCGTGCTGGAGCATTTTCGCAACCCCCGCAACGTGGGGACCATTCCCGACGCGGACGGTGTGGGCGAGGTGGGCTCGCTGGCCTGCGGTGACGCGCTGAAGCTCACCTTCAAGCTGGGGCCCGACGGACGCATCTCCGACGCCAAGTTCCAGACGTTCGGCTGCGCGAGCGCCATCGCCTCCTCCTCGGCCCTGACCGAGATGATCAAGGGGAAGACCCTGGACGAGGCCGCCCGGGTCTCGAACCAGGAGATCGCCGAGTTCCTGGGCGGCCTGCCCGAGCAGAAGATGCACTGCTCCGTCATGGGCCGGGAGGCGCTCGAGGCGGCCATCGACAACTACCGGACCGGGGGCACCGCCAAGCGCATCCTCCAGGGGAAGGTCATTTGCACCTGTTTTGGGGTCACCGAGGAGGAGATCCGCCGCGTCATCAGGGAGAACGGCCTCTCGACGGTGGACCAGGTGACCAACTACACCAAGGCCGGCGGCGGCTGCGGCAAGTGCAAGATCGACATCGCCAACATCCTCGACGAGATGCGCCAGGCCCAGCCCGCGGCCCCGGCCGGCGGGGCCAGGCCCGCCCGCCTCACGATGCTGCAGAAGATCAAGCTGATCCAGGAGACCCTGGACCGCGAGATCCGCCCGAAGCTGAAGCAGGACGGCGGCGACGTGGAGCTGCTGGACGTGGAGGGCAACACGGTGTTCGTGGCGCTGCGCGGCATGTGCGCGAACTGCCAGATGTCGCGCGTGACGCTGCGGGACGTGGTGGAGAAGCCCCTCCGCGAGTTCGTCTCGCCCGAGCTGGTGGTGAGGGAGGGGACGCCGTGAAGACCGTCTACCTGGACAACAACGCCACGACCCGGCCGGACCCGGAGGTGCTGGACGCGATGCTGCCGTTCCTCACCGAGCACTGGGGCAACCCCTCCAGCATGCACACCTTCGGGGGCAACGTGCGCCGCCCGGTCGAGCAGGCCCGGGAGCAGGTGGCCGCCCTCCTGGGGGCGGATCCCGCGGAGATCGTCTTCACCAGCGGCGGCACGGAGAGCGACAACACCGCGCTCCGCGGCGCCGTGGAAGCCGCCCCGGGCCGGCCGCTCGTGATCACGAGCCGCGTGGAGCATCCCGCCGTGCTGGAGCCGTGCCGGCTGCTGCGCGACCAGGGCTACAGCCTCGCCGAGATCGGGGTCGACAGCGAGGGCCGCCTGAACCTGGACGAGCTGCGCGCGGAGCTGGAGCGCGGGCCGTCCGTCGCCTCCCTGATGTGGGCCAACAACGAAACCGGCGTCATTTTCCCCATCGCCAAGGTGGCGGCGCTCGTCAAGGCCGCCGGCGGCCTGGTCCACACCGATGCCGTCCAGGCCGTGGGCAAGGTGCCGATCGACCTGAAGGCGGTGCCGGTGGACCTGCTTTCCCTGTCGGGCCACAAGCTGCACGCGCCGAAGGGCGTGGGCGCCCTCTACATCCGGCGCGGCACCCGCCTGAAGGCGCTCCTGATGGGCGGCCACCAGGAGCATAACCGCCGCTCCGGCACGGAGAACGTGCCCGGCATCGTGGCGCTCGGCAAGGCCTGCGAGCTGGCCGGCAAGCAGATGGCCGGGGATGCCCGGCGCATGGCGGCGCTGCGGGACCGGCTCGAGAGCGGCCTGCTGGCCACCTGCCCGGACAGCCGCGTGAACGGCGACCGCGCGAACCGGATGCCCAACACCACCAACATCAGCTTCGAGTACATCGAGGGGGAGTCCATCCTGTACCACCTGAGCGACCTGGGCGTGGCCGCCTCGTCGGGGTCGGCCTGCTCCTCGGGCTCCCTGGAGCCCTCGCACGTGCTGCGCGCCATGGGCATCCCCTTTACCGCCGTGCACGGCTCGATCCGCTTCAGCCTGAGCCGGTTCACGACCGCGGAAGAGGTGGAGTTTGTGCTGAACGAGCTCCCCGGCATTGTGGCCAGGCTGCGGGTCATGTCGCCCTTTGTGAAAAAATGAACACCTCCGCTCCATCCGAGTCACCGGGCCCGCGCGTGCTGGCCATCAAGCTCAGCTCGCTGGGCGACCTGTTCCACGCGCTGCCCGCCGTGCAGCGGCTCCGGGCCATTCCGGGCGCCCGGGTGGACTGGGTGACCCAGTCGGAATACGCCCCCCTGGTGGCGTGCTTCGGCGTGGCGGACCGGGTGATCAGCTTTCCCCGCCGCGGCACGGTCCGCCATTTCCCCGCGTTCCTCAAATCGCTCCGCCAGGAATCCTACGACTGGACCGTGGACTTCCAGGGGCTGCTCAAGAGCGCGCTGATCGGCCGCCTGGCCCGGGCCCGGGAGCGGATCGGCCCCTCCTTTTACCGCGAGGGCGCCTCGCTGTTCTACTCCCGCGTGGCGGGCGTGCGCAACAAGGGCCGGCATGCGGTGGAGGAGAACCTGGAGATCGCCGATGTTCTCGGCGCGCCGGCCGCCCCGGGGAAGCCCGCCTTCCGCTTTCCGCCGTTCACGCCCACGGAGCCCGGCCCCCGGGTGGCGGTGATTCCGCTCTCCCGCTGGGAGTCGAAGAACTGGCCGGCCGCCCATTTTGTCGAGGTCCTGAAGCGGCTCCAGGCGGAGCGCGGGGTGGCCGTCTATTTCCTCGGGGGGATGATGGACCGCTACCTCTGCGAGGGCATGGCCGCCCAGCTGGCGGGGCCCGCCTTCAACCTGGCGGGGGAGATCTCCCTGGCGCAGATGGGCGGCATCCTGAAGACCATGAACCTCGTGCTGGCCAACGACACGGGCCCCATGCACATGGCGGCCGCGCTGGATGTTCCTGTCTTGTCTATTTTCGGGCCCACCGACGAGGCGCGGACGGGCCCCTACGGGGCGGGGCACCGGGCGCTGGCGGCGCCGGGGTTCGACTGCCGGCCCTGCCTGAGCCGGCACTGCCTGCGCGCCGCATCGGCCACCTGCATGGAGGCCGTGACGCCGGAGCGGGCCGCCGCGGAAGCCCTCCGCCTGCTGGGCTGATCCCGGCCGCCGGCGGCTAGGCGCCCGGCGCGTTGATTTCGGGTACAGCCGGCTCCAGCTCGGGGTCCACCACCGTCCAGCGCCACGCCCGCCAGGCCTTGACCAGCCGGGCGTCCACCGGGTTGCGGGCCGTGATGCGGACATAGTCGAGCCAGTCCTCGGAGGCGCGGCACTCGTGGTCGAGGCAGGTCTCGCGCTGCCAGAACGCGCCCTCCCGCCCCAGCACCCGGTTCGCCATGCGCCCCGTGTAGCTTTCGAACAGGCCGAGATCGCTGGTGAGCAGCTCGTTGCGGCCCTTCGTGTTCCGTAAAACCAGGTGCAGGTGGCTCGGCATGATGCAGCCGGCCCAGATCCGCCAGCCGCGGTCGCGGAGCCAGTCGAAGCTGTCGAAGAGGCCCTGGGCGACAGCCGGGGTGGCCAGGTCGCGCGGGCCCGTGGCGGCGGCGTTGAGCGTGGCGT
>CAIKKV010000170.1 GCA_903828035.1 uncultured bacterium | reverse complement strand
GCCGCCTTCGCCGCCGTGGTCCCTCCCCTGGCAAGAATAAGGTCCTGGAGGAGCGGTGACTGGAAGGGAATAATGGCAATGCCCGCCACGATGTTGAAGAAAAAGACCACCCACATCAGAAGAAAAGCGCCTCCAAACCAGGCGGTGCGAGGGGCTGAGGAGACGGTGGAGACGACAGCTTGAACGGCCGTCCCGGGATTACGCATCCACCAGGCCAGCAGCGGAACCGTGACGATGAAGAAGACCCCGAGACCCGCGAAAACCATGGCGATCTGATCGCCGCTCCATCGCATCAGCACGGGGGCCAGCACTTTGCTCATCACCAAGGCGCCCACGCCAAACCCCATGATCACCATTCCGGTGGCGAGGCCCTTTTTGTCGGGAAACCATTTGGACACCGTGGCAACCGGCGTTACGTAGCCCAAACCCAGGCCTATGCCGCCGACGACGCCATATCCCAGGTAGAGGCCAAAAAGGCTCTTCGCCTGCAGCGCCCAGGCGGCCAACAGGTAGCCCAACCCGAACAGGATGCCCCCTGTCATGGCCAGCAGGCGCGGGCCACAGCGGGGAAGTAATGCGCCCCCCGCGGCGGCGGCCAACCCCAGGAAGCAGATAGCCGTGCTGAATGTCCAGGCGACCTGGCTTTGAGACCACCCGTATTGAGCGGCCAGCAGTTTCTGAAAGAAACTCCAGGCATACACAGACCCCAGACAAATCTGAATTCCTGTACCCGCAACCGCTATCCACCACCGATTCAAGGGTCTGTTCATCGGCATAACATACGAACGTTCGCCAGCGGCGTCAAGGGGCCTGTCGCTTGATCCGAATCAGCCGTTGCTTGGCCTCCGCCACGGCAAGAGAAAAGGCCTGTGGGGACATCTCCCCTTTTGATCGGGCAATCGCCGCCTGGGCCAGTGGATTGCCGGCTGTTTCGGCCAGCATGAAATAGGCGGCGCCCTGAATGGAGTCTTTTTCAACCCCCATCCCCTTGGTGTAGCACATTCCCAGCGCGTAAAGCGCGTTAGGATTCATTTGGTCGGCGGCCTTTCGGTACCACGCAAGCGCTTCCGCTGTATTTGTCTGGACGCCCGTTCCCGACCCCATTCGCAAGCCGAGCGTGTACTGGGCCTCGGCAAAACCCTGTTCAGCCGCCTTGCGGAACCAGTCCGTGGCCTGCGCGTCATCTTGCGGGCATCCCTCGCCCCGCGCTGTTTTCAAACCCAGCATATATTGCGCCTCCGCCAGACCCTGGTCGGCCGCGAGACGATACCAGCGAACCGCCTCAAGCGTGTCCTTTTTGACGCCGGTTCCCGTGGAATACATCGCGCCCAGAAAACTTTGAGCCTGGGCCCAGCCATCCTCTGCCGCACGGTGAAGCCAGCGCGCCGCCTCCATGGAGTTCGGCTTCACCCCCACGCCGCGAAGGAAGCGGAGTCCGATTTCCTCCTTGGCCTGAACCACGCCCTGCTCCGCCGCCCGGAGAAACCATTTCGAGGCCGATTTCTGGTTGGCGGCCACCCCTTCGCCGCGGGCATACATCTGCGCAAGTTGATACTGCGACTGGGCCACACCCTGATCGGCGGCCTCCCTGAACCACCGGAAAGCCTGCTTCGTGTCCGCGGCAACTCCATCACCCGCCTGGTAGCGTATGGCCAGCTGGTGTCGCGCCAGGGCGTCGCCCGCCTCCGCCTTCATCGTCAGGTTGCTGATGGACAAGTCCTCCTGCGCCAGCGCCGGACGGCAGCACAGCAGGGCGATCAGCATCGGAACCAAGAGGCGGTGGGGCCATTTCATGTGCGAAGCCTACCATAGACGGGCCCGAAGACGAACATCCGTTTTGTATTTTCTTCCGGACCCGTCTTCTATAGTATGTCGACATGTCAGAGACACGAAACATACGCTGGTCGAGCTGGGCGGCGCCCCTGGCGCTGCTGACGCTCCAGGAAGCCCGGTTGCTGTCCCTCGTGCTGGGACTGCTGCTTCTCGGCCTGGCGGTTCGTTTTGTCCATCTCCGGGGCGATCATTCCCGGGTTCTTCCGGCCGCCTCATCCCGGGAAAGGAGCCCCACCCCATGAGCCCCGCGAGCTGCCTCTTCTGCAAGATTATTGCCGGCCACATCCCCGCGACCAAGCTTTACGAGGACAGCCGCGTCCTGGCCTTTATGGACATTGGCCCGATCATCAAGGGCCACGCCCTTGTTGTTCCAAAAACGCATTATGACCCGCTCATGGAAACGCCTGACGACGTGCTCGCCGACCTGATAGCCGTGGTGCGCCGGATTGCCAGGGCGCAGGTCGCCGGTCTCGGCGCGGACGGCATCAACGTAACGCAGGCCAACGGTCCCAGCGCGGGACAGGCGGTTGCTCATATCCACTTCCATGTGATTCCCCGCTTTTCCCACGACGGCCACCACTGGAACTGGGACGCCAAGCAATACGAGAGCCCCGAGGAGATGGCGCTGTATGCCGGGCGCATTAGGGCGGGCTTGAAACAAACAGGAACACCGCCATGCGCCACGACCTGATGGAAGCGCTCCGCGTGATCGTCAAGGACGATCCGAGGTATGACCTGGACGCCTACCTGTTTCTGCGGGATTCCCTGGACCTGGCCGTCCGTTTGTACAACAAACCGACCGAAGGCAAGTCCCGCCACGTGTCGGGGCGTGAACTCCTTGACGCGGTTCGCCAGCAGGCGTTGCAGGAATACGGCCCCCTGGCGCTGCGCGTGCTGAACACGTGGGGAGTCCGGCGCACTGAGGATTTCGGCGAGATTGTATTCAACATGGTCGAGCACGGCGTTCTGGGCAAAACGGACGAAGACAAACGGGAAGATTTCAGAGGTTGCTATGAATTTTCAGACGCATTTGAAAAACCTTATCTCCCCGCGGCCGAACAGGTTGGCCGCCGGCGGAGCGGCAGACGGAAACAAGGGCCTTCCGCAGGCCCTGCTTAAACGCGTTGCGGGCGCGGCGGCCATCCTCCTGGCCGCAACCGCCCTTGGAAAGGGATCGCTCATGCAAGACACACGCGCCTCGCTTCACGAGTTTCATGGCGGCGTCAAACGGCTGACGCTGGAAAACGGGATGAAAGTCCTTCTCCGCCCGGACGCCTCCGCGCCGGTGGTTTCGGTGCAAATCTGGGTGGCCTCCGGCTCGATCCACGAACAGGAGTTCCTGGGCGCCGGACTTTCCCATTATATCGAGCACATGATTTTCAAGGGAACGCCCACCCGCCCCGTCGGGCAGATCACCCGCGAAATCAACGACGCCGGCGGCCATGTCAACGCGTACACCAGCTTTGACCGGACGGTCTTCTTTGCCGACATGCCATCCCCCTCGTGGAAGGTGGGCTTCGACGTGCTGTCCGATGCGGTCATGAATGCCGATTTCCCCGAGTCCGAATGGCAGCGGGAACGGGAGGTTGTCCTCCGCGAAGTG
>CAIKKV010000169.1 GCA_903828035.1 uncultured bacterium | reverse complement strand
GTAGGATTAAGAGGGGGGGATGCGGCGCTGGGAATTAGTGTTGCAGGACACGGCGCTTTTTAGTTTGATAGCCTGTTATGGCCCCGCCTGAAGCGGGGTTGGAGGTGACGATGCGACCGTTTGAGCAAATCCTGACCGAGTGGCTGAAAATCCGCGTGGCCGCGGCCGTTCCCGAATCCCCCGTGCCCGTGGCGCGGGTGGCCTCGGTGACCACGTCGGCCAACGATGAGTTTGGCGATTACCAGTGCAATGGCATCATGGGCGCGGCGAAGGCGCTCAAGCGCAATCCCCGCGACGTGGCGGAGGCCGTGCTGGCCGGAGCCGAGCTGCCCCCCTGCGTGGCCAAGGCCGAGATCGCCGGCCCGGGGTTCATCAATTTCTTCCTCACGCCCGAAGCCCTGGCGCAGGCCGTGGAGGAGCAGGCCGCCGACGCCCACTGCGGCGTTCCCCAGATCGGCGCCGGCCGCACCGTGGTGCTGGATTATTCCAGCCCCAACGTGGCCAAGCCCATGCACATCGGGCATATCCGCTCCACCGTCATCGGCAACGCCCTCGACCGCATGCACCGCTTCCTCGGCTACCGCGTGCTGGCGGACAATCACCTGGGCGACTGGGGCACCCAGTTCGGCATCATCATCATGGGCTTCCGCCATTATGCCGACCAAGCCGCGCTGGCCGAGAATCCGGTGGAGGAGCTGGAGCGCATTTACGTCAAGAGCTACGAGCAGTCCAAGGCCGATCCCGAGTGGCTCGCCGCGGCCAAGCGCGAGCTGGTGAAGCTCCAGAATGGCGACCCGGAAAACACGGCCCTGTGGAACCAGTTCATCGCGCTGAGCATGGCGGAGTTCGACCGCATCTACAAGCGGCTCGGCGTTTCCTTCGACCTGACGCGCGGGGAGAGTCATTATCGCGACCTGCTGGCCGGCCTGGTTGACCGGCTGCAGAAGGCGGGCCTGGCCGAGGAGAGCGAGGGCGCCCAGGTGGTGTTCCTGGAGGATGAGAAGCTGCCGCCCTGCCTCGTTCGCAAGAGCGATGGAGGCTTCAATTATGCCACCACCGACATCGCCACCGTGCTGAACCGGGTGGAGGAGTTCAACCCCGACCGCATCGTCTATGTGACCGACGAGCGGCAGCAGCTGCATTTCAGGCAGTTCTTTTCCGTGGCCCGGAAGCTGGGCGTGAAGACGGAGCTGGTGCATGTCTGGTTCGGCCTCATGCGCCTGCCCGAGGGGACCTTCTCCACCCGCCAGGGCAACGTGATCAAGCTGGAGCGCCTGCTCGACGAGGCGGAGCAGCGGGCGCTGGCGCTGGTGCAGACGGCCAGCCCCACCATGGCGCCGGAGACGCAGAAGGAAGTGGCGCGGTGCGTGGGCCTCGGCGCGGTGCGCTACGCGGACCTGAGCCAGAACCCGCAGACGCTGATCACCTTCACGTGGGACAAGGCGCTGGCCTTGAACGGCAATTCCGCGCCGTATCTGCAGTATGCCTGCGCCCGCATCGCCAGCGTGCGCGATAAATACCGCGACCGCTTCCCGAGCGGGAGCTACGACGCGGCGCCGATCCTGACCGACGATCCCGCGAGCCGCGCGCTGGCCCTGCGCCTGGCCCGGTTCCCCGAGGCCGCTGTCCGAGCCACCGAAAACTACCGGCCCAATGTGCTGGCGGATTATCTCTACGACCTGTCCCAGGCCTACAGCACCTATTACCAGAACGTGCCGTTCCTGACCGCTCCGGAGGGGGTGCGGGAGAGCCGCATCCGCCTCTCCGCGGTGACGGAGCGGGTCCTGCGCCAGGGCTTGGCTTTGCTGGGAATCGAGACGCCGGATCGCATCTAACACAGGAGCCCGCCCATGATCTCCGAAACCGTTAAAGTGGCCGTTCTCGCGCTGGTGCAGGGGGTGACGGAAATCCTTCCCGTGAGCAGTTCGGGCCATCTGGTGCTGGGGAAAGCCCTGCTGCATCTGGAATCGCGCGGCGCGTTGATGGAGGCGGTGCTTCACGGCGGCACGCTGCTGGCCATTCTGGCGTATTACCGGGTCCGGCTGGTGGAGCTGTGCGTGGACTTCCTGCTCAACACGGGCTCCGCGCGGCGGGATGTGGCGGCCCTGATCCTCGGCATCATTCCCGCGGGGGTGGCCGGCGTCCTGTTTGAAGATCGCATTGACGCGGCCTTTGATTCTCCCCGGCTGGTCGGCTTTTGCCTGATGATCACGGGCTTCATGCTGCTGCTGCCCCGGATTTTCAGGCCGGCAACCCTATCGGGACGCGTGACGATTCCCCAGGCGCTGAAGATTGGCGTTGCCCAGATCATGGCGCTGCTGCCAGGCGTCAGCCGCTCGGGCACCACGATTACGGCCGGCCGGCTGGTCGGGGTGGAAGGGAAGGAGTCGGCCCAGTTTTCGTTCCTGATGGCGATTCCTCTGATTGGCGGCGCGCTGGGGCTGACCGTGTTGAAGGCCGTGAAGGCGGGAGCGCCCACGGATGTGTCGGCCGGAAACCTGGCGATGGGCTTTGTGGTCGCCGCCATTGCCGGCTATCTGGCCATGACGACCCTGAACAAGCTGTTGTCCTCGAATAAGCTGTGGTTTTTCGGCCCGTATTGCCTGGTCGTGGGCCTGCTTGCCGTCCTCTTCATCCGCTAATACGGAAAGACCGACCTCACACAGAGGCACGGAGACACGGAGAACATCCGGACACCCTGTTTTCTCAGTGTCTCCGTGCCTCTGCGTGAGGAGAAACCATCATCCATCCTTGTTGTTTCTTGACAGG
>CAIKKV010000168.1 GCA_903828035.1 uncultured bacterium | reverse complement strand
GCGGCGGCCAGGTTCAATTCCCCGGGCTTGACGACCCAGGCCGCGCGGTCGCGGTACTTGTCATCGGGCAGGAAGGCCCGGAAAAAGAGCCGCCCTTCCGCCGCCGGCTCAACCCGGGCAAGGGCTTCAGATTCGGCCATATCCAGCAAGGCGCAGGTCAGCCGGACCTGCTTGAGCGGGAGCGCGCGGTCGGGGGTGAATGCGACGAAGGGATCTTCCCACCGGTTGGTGCACGCCTGGAAAGCCTTCAGGAGCTCCCCGGCGTCGCGGGTTTTCAGCGGACCTTCTTTCAGGCCGGAAAGCGTGAAGTCGGGGGGGCTGTTGGTGATGGTGGCCGGCGCCGCTTGCAGGGTCAGATCGCGGACCCGGAAGGAGCCGTCGGTGCGTTCGGGCCGGAGGGTGACCTCGATGAGCTGACCCTTGGCAAAGCGGTAGTCCGGATTCGGGAACTGCCAGCCGTAGACGGTGTTCTTGTTGGCCTGGTGGGGGACGTCGAGAATCGTGTCCGGGTCGTTGTAATCCGAGGCGATGGAGTGGGGATCGAACAGGTCCGCGGCCAGCGCCAGCTTGGCGGGGTCGGCCGGATCCGGAGTGAACCGCGAGCCGGTGAAGACGAACCCGGCCGCAGGCAGGGGGCCCTTGCGGGCCTTGTCGAATATGAGCGACTCCGCGGCCGCCTCGGTGGCGGCCACAGGCTCCCCGGCGATGGAGGGGGGCGTCCAGCGGAAGGTGACGAGCACGCGCTCGCCCTTGGGCCAGAAGCGGCAGGCGCCGGCGTTGACCGGGCGTCCGGGGGGCAGGCCGAGGAAGAGGAGCGCTTCCCGCACGTCACCCGGCTTGGCGAAGGAGACGGCCAGGGCTTCATAGTCGTGTCCGCTGGCCTCCGAGATCAGGAAGAACTCGGTTTCGCGGGCTGACTCCAGCCCGGTGGCTTCCGCCCATAGTCTGACGGTTTTGGCTTTTTGATCGGCCAGCAGGCCGCGTCGTGCCAGGAGGCTGGGGGTGGTGGAGGCCAGGGCCTGATCGGCGGTGAAGGCGGAGGCCACGAAGGTGAGGTTGGACTGCCGCCCCGGCAAGGGGGCGTCCTCTTCCTGGGCGGGGGCGAGCAGGGGCAGTGCGGCGGCGAGAAGAAGGAACGTGGTCAGCGTTTTCATGCGCGCATTATGACTTAGAGGGAGGCCGCGGGCAAGCTTAACGGGGCAGGTTTGCCCGAAGGGGCTGTCATTCCGAGCGTAGTCGAGGAATCTGCGACGGATAGTGTGCAAAGGGCTGTCATTCCGAGCGTAGTCGAGGAATCTCATACAGGTTTCGTGAAGAATAGATCCCTCGACTTCGCTCGGGATGACGGATTGGGTGCTTAGGATGACGGACAGGGTGCTTAGGATGACGGACAGGGTGCTCGGGACGACAGATGGGTTGTCCCGAAAGAAGTCTTGCGAGAGGCGGGGAAAGCCCTTTATGATTTCGATTTAACAAGGATCCTTCTATGCGCTGGACGTGGCAATATATGGGGTTGTTGGCGATCGTGGTGCTGATCGTCTATGGCCCGTCCATGCGGAACGATTTTTTGTATGAAGACCAGGCTGAACTGCAGGCGCTTCCGGATAAGGCGGTTCGCACGGATTATGTGAAAATGGCGCTGGAGCTGACGCCGGAGGGGCACTGGCAGCCGCTATCCCGGGCGTTCTTGATGGCGCAAAAGGGAATCAGCGGGAG
>CAIKKV010000167.1 GCA_903828035.1 uncultured bacterium | reverse complement strand
CCGGGACGTGCCCACCGCCTGCTGGTTCTTCAGCGACCTGCCGCCCGCCCTGCGAAACCGCCTGTATTACAATCCCAATGCGGCCAGCAACACGGCCCTGCAGCTGGTCGGCGAATACCGCACCCGCTCCGACAATCACAACTACCTCATGCTGAACCTGCTGGCCGGTACCAATCGCGCCGCGTCGATCAATGAGGAACTGGTCCGGGGCATCACCGGCGAGGGCGGCGACGCCTGGCGGGCCGGCATCGCGGCCTTGCCGGAGACGGCGCTGGTCATTCCGAACAACACGACGCCGTTCGATTCGCTTGCGCTCCCCACCACGGGGCTCGGCACGGGCTATGTCACCGTCGTGTTCAACAACAGTCCCGATACGGACATGGTCGATCCCTCCGAAAACATCGACATGGTGATTTTCCGGGTCGATCCGACGCTTTACAAAGGCCAGCTCGACGTGATCCAGTCGGTCAACCCTCTGGACAAGCTGATCAGCATCTATTATACGGCCGATTTCCGCGGAACGCCGGAGCGCTGGGAGTTCAAGTGGGAATATGCCGACCCCGTAAACGGATCGGCGCCCAGCGAAAATAACAGTTCGCTGTGGCATACCTACAAGATCGGGGCCGGCATCCACTATACGACCATTGGCGACGCCGGCGTATTCGGCCTCTCCGACCATTATCTCCGGTGCTCGTACCGGGCGCTCGATCCCGCCGTCAGCGACGTGGTCGGCACCAACTGGGCGGCCTGGACAAGCCCGGTGCTCTGCGAAGGCTGGATCAAGCGGGTTCTCAAGGCCATCAACCCGTTCGATCAGCGCATCCTTGACTTCATGAATTACGAGGTGCTGACCGATCTCAGCATGATCCAGCAGATCGGGAAGCCCTACGACGGCGACATCCCGATGAATTATGAGGCGCTGAACAAGTTCGGGCTCATGCAGATTTACGAAACCCTCAACGAGCAGGCCGACAAGCTCTCCGTGGATGCCGGATTCCAGGCCGACGGAAGCCTGGCGCTCGCCCTGCTGATGGTCAAGGGCCGGCTCTCCGACCTGTATATGGTTCTGGGCCATGAGGCTTACGGGGATGCGATGGATCCGACCCTTTCCCTCGGCGCCAACGATCCGGTCAGCAGCGGCGACGCACCCTCCCTGTTCTGCTTCCAGAACCAGGTGCCGGACCTGCTGTCCGAGGAATTGGCGTTGCTCCGCGGCCGCGACAACAGCATGAGCCCCAGTATCAGCCAGTATCCCTGTTATAACCGGCTGCCGTGGAATATCACGGCGGATATCACTGGCGGCCAGGTCGCCTACATGTTGAATTACGGGATCAGCGACACGAAGGGCAATAAGAACGGGGCGCTGGACGCGAATGACGCCATGGCGCTGTTTCCCCAGGGCCATGGCGATGCCTACGGCCATTATCTGTCCGCCATCAAGGGGTATTACAACTATCTGCATAACCCCTACTTCAGCTGGTACCCCCAGGTCGAAGGCCTTCTCGTGAAGGACGTCGAGGTGACCGTCTCATACATGCACGAGAAGAAGTTCGCCGTGGCTGCGGCGGCCCGGGCCCGGGCCGGCGTGGGCGTCATCGAGGCGACCCGCCGCGCGGCCTACACGGGCGAGGACGGCTGGACCGCCGCCCGCGACAGCAACACGAACCGCGCCTGGGGCACGGCGGAGTGGGGGAGCCGCGTGGGCATGGGCACCTACTTCGACTGGCTTACCGCCAACTCCCTTCTGCCGTCCAAGGATCCGGATGAGAGCCACTCGGGGATCCGGATTCTCGACCGGGCAAACATCCCGGAACTCTCCGAACTGGTCGAGATGGGCAATCGCGCCCAGCAGCAGGTCGATTTCGCCGACGCCGGCCTCAACCCCCTGGGCCTGGCGCCCGACGCCGTGCCGTTCGACATCAGCAGCGCGGAGATCGACGAGGGCAAGACTCATTTTGAACAGAGCTATGACCGCGCCTTGACGGCCCTGGAGAATGCCGTGGCCGTGCGAAGCCGCATCAAGACTTCCGCCCAGGCGATCCGGGACCAGAATGAGGAAAACGATCTGGACACCACCATCCAGACCGAGGAGGCCCGCATCACCCGCCGCCTGATCGAGGTCTTCGGCTATCCCTACAGCGACGATATCGGCCCCGGCAAACTCTATCCCCAGGGCTACAACGGGCCCGATCTCTTCCACTGCCTGTACGTGGAACACAGCACGATCGGACTCGTGATCCCCGCAGACACCAAAAAGATTACCTACAGCCTCGTTCAGGACTATTGGCAGATTTCAACCAATACGCAAGACCTGACCGGCGGCGGCACGATCAAGGTCAGCGTTCAGGATATGTTTAACGTGCTGACCAATGTGATTAACATGGTCGATCAGTACGCGACCAACGACACGGCCAGCGCGACCAACTCGGCCAGCGGAACCAACGTGACCGACGGGACCAGCGGGACCAACGTGACCGACGGGACCAGCGGAACCAACGTGACCGACGGGACCAGCGGGACCAACGTGACCGACGGGACTAGCGGGACCAACGTGACCGACGGGACCAGCGGGACCAATACGACAGATGGGACCAGCGGGACCAACACGACCGGCGGTACCAGCGGAACCAACGTGATCGGCGGGACGAGCGGGACCAACACGACCAGCGGGACCAACGGGGTCAACAGCGCCGTCGTGCCATTCGGGGTCAGGCAAATCGTCATGGCCGCCGATACGAACGCGCCCCCTCCCGCCGAGGAAGAGACGCCCGCGCCCAGCGAGGACGCCACGGACGAGGAGCCGCCCAAGGAAGAGAAGGAAAAGGTCAAACTGGGGGCGACTATCGATGTGCCCTGGATCGCGGATCTCGGCATCACCTTCTCATTTGGAGACTTTGTCCGCCAGTATTCAGTGGTGTCCGTGGACAGGCTTCCCTCACAAACATTCTCCTTGGAGCTGAATGTCGCCAACAATGGTCTTCCCGTAAAGCCCGATTCCTACACGGGAACCCGGCGAGCCGAGGGGGAGATCCAGATGGCGTTAAGCGAATACCTGGCGGCCAAGAGCGACCTGGATACCGCCGTGCGGGAAGCCCAAAGCATCGCAACCGAGCTCCGGCGAGAAGGCGAACGGGCCTTGGCCAACGCCAAGTATCAGGCGGACATGGAAGATTGGAAGGCCGCCGCCAGCGAGGAGACCAGCGGCCTGGTCAACACGGTTCACCAGATCGAGGAGGCAACCAAGGCCATCAAGATGGCGGATACGATTTATAGCCTCATCACGGATGCGGGAGTCGAATCCATGCCGACGGTGGTCGGCCTGGCCACCGATGTGACGTCGGCCGCCCGCGGATTCCTGAAGTCCATGTTCAGCAGCGTCAACGCCACCAGTGAAGCGCTGGTCAAGGCCGGCGAGATGACCGTCTCGCTG
>CAIKKV010000166.1 GCA_903828035.1 uncultured bacterium | reverse complement strand
TCCAGGTTCCCCTGCCCGACCGCCAGGCCGCCGATGCGGCCGAGGAATGGCTGGAAATCCTGGTGGCGGCGGAGTGCGGAGCCGATCCGGACGCCATCATGCTCCTGGACAACGACCACGACCGGGCGCTCTTCATGGACGCCCGCCATTCGATGCCGGCGCATGCCGTGGAGCTGGTGCAGCGGCGGGGCACGTTTACCCTCATGACCGACACCGTGGTGCCGCCGGAGCGGTTCGCCGACTTCCTCGAGGCCGCCCACGCCCTGCTCCGCCGGGAAAAGCTCGATTACCTGACCTTCGGCCATCTGGGCGACTGCCACTTCCATATCACCCTGCTGCCGGAAAAGGACCAGGTCCGGAAAGCGGCGGCCGTGTATGACCAGATTGTGGCGATGTCCGCCGAGCGCGGCGGCGTCTATTCCGGCGAGCATGGAACCGGCAAGCGCAAGCGCGCCGACTTCCTCAAGTGCTACGGCCAGGCGGCCGCCGAGGAAATCCGCCGCTGCAAAGCGGCGCTCGACCCCCTGTTCCTGTTGAATCGCGGAAACGTGATCGAGGCCTGACGACGCTATAGCAGCTCCACCGCCACGGCATCGGCGAAATCCATGCCTTCGGAAGTCAGCGCCCAGCGTGAGCCGGCCCTGGCCACCAGCCCCTTTTCGACAAGCGCCGCCAGGGCCGACTCCCACCGGGCGCGCAAGCCCGGCTCCTCCCCCTCCGCGAGCACCGCATCCAGGTCCACCCCCTCCGCCAGGCGCAGGCCGAACACCAGTCGCTCGGCCGCCTTGACGGCGGGCGTCAGCGTCTCGCTGTCGCGCTCCGGCTCCCACTCCCTTTCGAGCCGCTCCACGTAGGCCTCCACATCCGGCGCATTGGTCCAGCGCCGCATCCCGACATGCGAGGCCGCGGCGGGCCCCAGCCCCAGGTAGCGCTCGCCCCGCCAGCAGTCGATATGATGCCGGCACTCCCGGCCCGGCCGGGCGTAATTGGAAACTTCATAGCGCACGTAGCCGGCCCGCTCCAGGAGCGCCTGCGCCTCGTGCAAGCGGGCCACCACCGAGGATTCCGCGATGCGAACCCGGTTCGTGCGCACGGCCCGGGCCAGGGCGGTCCCTTCCTCCACGGTCAGGGCATACACCGAAACATGGGAGGGCTCCAGCTCGGCCGCCTTCTCCAGCGAGCGCCGCCACAGCCGGGCGCCGCAACCCGGACCGCCGGCGATCAGGTCGAGCCCGATATTGTCAAACCCCGCCTCGCGCGCCGCGGCCACCGCGGCGCCGATATCCGCCGCCGCATGCCGCCGCCCGAGGAGCGACAGGCGCGCGTCATCGAACGCCTGGGCGCCGATGCTCAGCCGGTTGACGCCGGCCCGCTTCAGCACGCGCAGCCGGTCCGGCCCCGCCGATCCGGGATTCGCCTCCACGCTCCACTCGCCGGCCCCGCCGGGCGGCAGGATCGAGCGCACCCAGCCGGCGAGCTCTTCCAGGATCCCGGGCTCCAGGAGGGTCGGCGTGCCGCCCCCGATATAGACCGTATTGAAAACAGGGACAGCGTGCGCGCGGCAAAAGAGCCGGTACTCCGCCTGAACGGAGGCCAGCCAGCGGCGGGCGAGCTCCGGGCGGTACCCGGTGGAGTAAAAGGCGCAATACCGGCACTTGCCGTCGCAGAACGGCACATGGACATAAAGGCCGGCAGGCACGGCGGCCATGTCAGCGCGCCGAACGCTGCTTCAGCTGGCCAAAGACCGCGTCGGGCACATCCAGCCGGCCGAAGCCGCGGCCCAGCTTGATGTCCGGCGTGACGCGCCCGTGGAAATCGGAGCCGCCCGTGGCCACCAGGCCGCAGGCGTCCGCCAGCTCCTTGTAGAAGCGGATCTGCTCGTCGGAGTGCTCGCTGTAATACACCTCGATGCCGCCCAGGCCCGCGGCGGCCCACTCGGAAACGGCCTGGCGCAGGGCGTCCGGCTTCAGCTGCAGGGTGAACGGGTGGCCGAGCACGGCCACGCCGCCGGCCCCGCGGATGATCTTGATGCACTCGGCGGG
>CAIKKV010000165.1 GCA_903828035.1 uncultured bacterium | reverse complement strand
TCGTTTGGTACGAGCTATTGTCAATCGATGGGGCTTCAATCTGGCTGCTCCCTAATACAATTTCCAGTTCGCCATCGCCGTTCATATCGACTGCATCAATAATTCTCAGGCGAACTGAGTGGTAGCGGTTGTCTTGAATTAACGCCTTGTTCCGCAGTTTCAGACCGGAATCCAGGCAATATAACCAGCCTTGATCGTCGGTGGCCAATACTTCAGGAATGCCATCGCCGTCGATGTCGCGTACGATGCATGACTGCAGGGTGTTGCCCATGTCGTAATGGCCAATCAAAGTGCCGTTGTCATCGAATCTGAATAGCTCTCCGATATCCTTTTTCTCCAGCTCCTTGCGGTTTTGGCCTTCGGCTGTGGTCCAAGCGCCCACCCAAGCCCTGGCATTTCCGTCGGAGGGAGCGGACAGATGCATGGCATAAACATAATCATCCCCCATTTCCATTCCCCAAAGCAATTGACCCTTGTTATTGAGGGCCATTGCATAGGCGCATTGATCGAAGGAGCCATCCTCTTCGGTGGCGGAGTTGTCGACGGCGCAGGAGGTGGAAATCAGCACCTTGTTGCCGTCCCCCTGCAAATCGACTGCCCGTATATCGCTAGTGAGCCAGGAGGCAGTTGGATAGGACCACTTGGCTTCACCGGTTGCATAATTAAAACAGACAACCGCCCGGGGCTTGAGTCCGTAACCGGTATTCATAACGCCCACCAATTCCAGGCGTCCGTCCTTGTCCAGATCCTCCAAAAGGGAGGGCATCAAAACACTGTCGCCTGCGACACCCTTCATGGAAAAACGTTTCGTCTCCTGGAAGGAATGATTGATCACAGAAATACACGCTTCAGATTCCCGGCGCCAGCTGACAAAAAGTTGTTTGTCTCCATCGACCTCTTTCATCCACTCCAATTGGGCATAATCGGCACCGGCGGGCGCCACATCTGTTTCCCCAACAATCCGGCCATCGAAGGTGACCACGCGCAGGCGGTTTGTATTCAGGACAAACAGTGCCGATTTTCCATTCCCATCCCAATCGCCCACCAGAGCTCTCGCCCACAAATCGACGGATGGCAGCCGGAATCGATGGATCGGCGTTAAAGTGGGCGTTGCCTTGGGCAAAACGGGCAATGAAGCCTTGATGGCGCTGACACCCGCTGGATTTGCCAAAATTGCCCCGGATTGGCCGCTGTTTCGAATAAAAATTAAAACCACCAGTGCTATCAAGGCCATCACCGGAAACAACACGGCCGCTATGGGAGCTCGAAACCGCTTGATTTTAGAGCGAAAACCGCCTGAAGAGATGACCTGGCCGACAGGCGCCGCATGGCGTTCCGTGTCCAGGTCGGCCAAGGCGTCCCCCATTTGGGCGTAGCGATTTTTCAGTTCACGCGCCATCGCTTTTTCTGCAACGGCAACCAGGTTTGCGGGAGCGTTCGGATTGAGCTTGAGGATCGGCACTGGAGGGCCTGCGATGATGGCCTGGATGATTTCAGGAGCGGATCGAGCTTCATAAGGCGGGCGCCCGGTCAGCATCTCATACAGCACCGCGCCAAAAGCATAGATATCACCGCGAGTGTCCTCAATCCGGCCCGCCGCGGTTGCGGGGGACATATAGGGTGC
>CAIKKV010000164.1 GCA_903828035.1 uncultured bacterium | reverse complement strand
CGTTCCGGTGGAACGCCGAGACGCACCGGTTCGGGCCCGTCAAGTTTTCGCCACGCCACTCCAAGGATGACATCAAGCTCGACTGGTCGTTTGGCTGGAGTCGAGCGGGCGGGTCCTTCGAGCATTTCGATTATGTCACCGGCCAGACCCGCAAGGGCGGCAGCGCCATCTTCCCCCGCTTTCATTTCTACTGCGATTTCGCCCGCCAGCCCCGGAGCGGCTCGCGGAACGAGTCCCTCGTCGATATCACCATGGTCGGAGAGATCGGCGCCTCGGTTTGGACCAATATGCCGATGCCCATTCAGCCGTGGCGGTTGCTCAATTACTACATGGGCGTCAAGCTCGTGCGCACCAAGGAAGCCACCGTGGCGCACTTCGACGGGCGGCTCAACTACGGAACCGGCCGGTGCGAGGTCCGCGCCCTTCCGCGCGACACGGTCTGCACCCTCATCGTGGCCCCCTACCTGGGGCAGCCTGTTTATTCGAACGATATGTCCTGGAGCGAAGCCGTGATCAAGGGCGTCGACGTGAAGCTGGACTACGGCTGGTACGATCTTTCCTGGAACATGACCTGCCCCGGCCTTCGCGTCACCTCCCGCCTGGACGCCCAGGTGCGGCCCACTCCCTTTCCCGTCACCCGTTTCGACGACTGATCCCTTTCCCGGAGGTCCCTATGCGCCGTTATTCCGTGATTCTCGGAAACCTGGGCAACACGTGCGACCGCTTCCTCTCGTCGGGCTATAAGGAAAATCCGCCCAAGGAGGAGATGGTCCGCCAGGCCGCGTCGATCCCCGGCATCACGGGCATCGAGCTGGTCGGCACCTGGGACGTGACCGGCAAGAACGTGGCCGAGGTGAAGGCCCTGCTGGGCCGGCACAACCTGGCCTGCGCCTCCATCATCCCGGATCATTTCTCCCGCAAGATCTGGGGCCTGGGCGCCTTCACCTCCCGCGACCCCGCCGTGCGGCGGCAGGCGGTGGCCGAAACGCGCGAGATGATGGACGTCGCCGTGGAGCTGGGCTGCCCGCTCATCAACCTGTGGCCCGGCCAGGACGGGTACGACTACCCGCTGCAGGGCGACTTCCTGCGCGCCTGGGACTGGCTGGTGGAGGCGGTCCGCGAGTGCGCCGGCTACCGCAAGGACATCCGGCTGGCCCTGGAGTACAAGCCCTCCGAGCCCCGCACCCACTCGTACGCGGGCCTTGCCCGCGCCGCCGACGCCCTGCTGGCCGCGCAGGCCACGGGCTGCGCCAATGTCGGCGTGACGATCGACGTGGGCCACGCCTTCGCCGCCGGCGAGAACGTCTCCGAAAGCGCCGCCCTGCTCGCGCGCCACGGCAAGCTGTTCCATATGCATTTCAACGACAACTACCGCTCCTGGGACGACGACATGATTGTCGGCTCGGTGCACACGGTGGAATACGTGGAGCTGCTCTTCTGGCTCCGCCGGCTCGAGTACACGGGCTGGTATTCCATGGATCAATATCCCTACCGCGAGGATGGGCGCGAGGCCATCGCCCGCAGCCTGGAATGGCTGGTGGCGCTGGAGAAGCGGCTCGACCGGTTCGGCATGGAGCGGCTCGTGGGGCTCGTGGACAGGGGGCTGGCGGTCGAGTCCACCAAGGCGCTCCGGGAGCTGCTGCTCGGCGCGGAGTAACCGTGAGATATTTTTACGTCAATGACGCGAACCAGGCGGTCGGACCGGTCGAGGCCGAGGCCCTGGAGGCGCTGCTGGCCCGGGGCGTCATCACCGGCTCCACGCGGGTTTCGCGGGAAGGCGGCGCCGCCTGGCTCACCTACGCCGAGGCCTTCCTCCGGCTCCCTCCGGCGCTGCCGGTTGCCCCGGCCCTCCCGGAGCCGGCCCGCCCCCTGGCCGTCACGGTATTCGGCCTCTGCAACATTATTTTCGGCTTGTCCGGGCTGTTTTGCTTGCCGCTTGCCGCGCTCGGGGCGCTGATTGGCGCGTGGGGGGAGCATGCGGACGGCTCGTGGCTGTTTTCCGGATGGAAGGTTTTTTCCGCCGTGCTCGGCCTGTTCCTGTCCCTGGCGCTCCTGGCCAGCGGCGTCGGGCTTTATCGCTTCCGGAAGTGGGGGCGCACGCTGGCTTTGGCCTACTGCCTCGTGGAGGTGGCGCACGTGGCGGCGGGAGCGGCCGTGGCCTGGAAGCATTCGCCTTGTCTGGCGTCCCTGCACGAGGGCCCCGTCCAGGGGCTCGTCCCGCTCTTCCTGGCCGCCCAGCTGCTGGCCGGGCTGGCCTATCCGTGCGTGATGTTTGTCGTGCTTCGTTTTTCCGCCGTGCGGGATGCCTTCCAGAACCGGGGCTGAGGAATGAAAACCAGACGGGCGATCCTGCTTTTCGCGGCGCTGGCCTGTTCCTGTTATGGCGACAGCCGCCTCCGGTTCACCCGCGCCGCCGACCTGCCCGATGGCGGCCTGCGCCTGCTGCTGCCCGCGGGAGCCGAGGCCGACCCGCTTCCCCCGCCCGCCATCATGGACGGATTCCGCGAAACCGGGAAAACGCGTGAGCGGCTGGAGCTGCAGAGCCCGCTGGAAGTCTGGCGCTGGAGGCAGCGCGAGGGGCGCTGGACCGACCCGCGCGGCAACCGCGTGATCCTGGCCACGGCCTCGCTGCCGGCGCCCGACGGGCCGGCGGACTGGCTGCCGCGCGCGGAGGTGGAGCGGATGCTGTCCGTCCGGCCCGAGGCCCGCGCCGCGTGGAGCCCCGGCGACCTGGCCCGCTGGCTGGAGTTTTTCTGGGGCGCTCCCGGGATGAAGGCGGAGCCCCTTTCGCGGAGCCGCCCGTTCGCGCTGGCGGAGGCGCTCCTGTTCAGGAGGCCGGCGCCGGAAGCCGGCCTGGCCTGCGCGTTCCGGCTGAAGGCGAAGCCCGAGCTGTGGCGCTTCGTGCTGGTGGAGCCCGCGCCGGGGGCCGCCCCCGGGGCCGCCGAAAAGGCGTTCGTGGAGGAGCTCCTGCCGTCGATCCAGGCCGCCGCCCGGCGCGGGCCGGACGCCGCCGCGTCCTCGCCCGCGGCGAGCTCCGGGAAGCCGCTCACGCCGCGGGAGGAAAGCCTCCGCCGCGCCCGCGAGAGCATCCGGAACATGAAGGGGTGGTGGGCGGTCGAGGGATCGAACACCGTGGTGCTGTCCGATATCAAGGCCGGCAAGTCGCAGCTGGTCGACGCGGTCGCGGAGGACCTGGAGGCGATGCGGCCGGTGTGGGAGGCCGAGGTGCCGCCCTGGGAGCCGGCGCGCGAGGTGGCGGTGATCCGCGTGTTCGGGACGCCGGAGGCGTACGTGCGCTACGTGGGCCCCGGGCAGGCGTGGACCTCGGGGCTCTGGGTGCCGGCGCGCCGGGAGCTGGCCATCCGGCCGCTGGAGGAGGGAAGCGTCCTGCGCAGCCGGCGCGCGGTTTTGGGAACGATCTACCACGAGGCGTTCCACCAGTACCTGGACGAGGCGTTCGGCCGGCTGCAGGCGGCGCCGTGGTTCAACGAGGGGTACGCCCAGCTGTTCGCCTCCCTCTCGATGGCCGGTCGGCGGGTGAACCTGGACAAGGAGCCGGAGGCGGCCGCCCTCCTGGCGCTGCTGGCGCGGTCGGGGAAGCTGGACCTGGCGGGGCTCTTCCCGATGACGTACGCCGACTTTTACCGCGGCGACGAGGCGGTCCGGCGCGAGCACTACGCGATGGCCTGGGGGCTGATGTATTTCCTGCGCGAGGGCGGGCGGAAGGCTGAGCCGTGGAGGGGGGTTCCGGGGCGGTATGCGGCGGCCCTTCGCGACTTGCGGGACCCTTCGGCGGCCACGGCCCGCGCGCTGGAAGGCGTGGACATGAACGCGCTGAACGCGGCCTTCCGGCAGTACTGGAAGTGAGGTTCACGCGCGGGGGGAATCGGACTACACGGCGGCCAGTCCCGTGGCCGCCGCTCGCCCTGCCAAAACCCGCGCGTTTACTTTTGGGCGAAAGCGTCTTATCATGCAACCTGTCATGAAGCTTTTCCTCCCCATTGCCCTTCTGTTGGCTGGCTGCGGGTTTGCCGCCGCCCAGTCGATCTTGGCGAACTCCGATGAAGACCCTTACCGCATTGTGACGGTTCAGGTGCTTCTCGCGAGGCAGGGGTTCAGCAGCGGATTGATGGATAACCGGGGGGGCGCCCGCACCCGCGGGGCCCTGGCCGATTTCATGGAGGCGCGCGGGCTCGCCTCCGAGGAGGAGGCCCTTGAAAGCCTGAAGAAGGACGATCGGCCCGTCATGGGCAGCTACGTCATCCAGCCGCGCGACATCGCCGCCGTCGGCCGCTCGCCCAAGGACTGGGAAGAAGCCTCCAGGGTTCCCTCCATGGCGTACGAGTCGGTGCCGGAGCTGCTGAGCGAGGCCTTCTGCATCTCCGATAGTTTCCTGAAGACGCTCAACCCCGCCATCGAGTGGGGCGCCGTGACCGCGGGCGTCCAGGTGGCCGTGCTCAACTGGCAGCTCCCGCCGCCCATCGCGGATCCGGATCATGTGGAAATCGATCCGAACGTGTTCCGCCTCCGGGTCTACGACACCAACAGCGGGGTGCTCCTCTCGTTCCCCTGCTCCGTGGCGCGCGACCGCACCCGCATTCCGGCGGGGGAGCTGAAGATGGCCGTCTTTGCGCCCAATCCCGATTACACCTTCAACCCGGCCAACTATCCCGAAAGCGCCCGCGCCCGCGAGATCGGGCGCTCGCTGATCCTGCCGCCCGGGCCCAACAACCCGGTTGGCGTCTACTGGATCGGATTGAGCCGCCCGGGCTTCGGCATCCACGGCACGCCGCACCCCGAGACGATCGGGTCCATGGAGTCGCACGGCTGCTTCCGCCTGATGAACCGCGACGTGCAGACGCTGAGCCGCTTTGTCCGAACCGGCCTGCCGGTGCGGATTCATCATCCCGCGCCGCCGGTCAAAACGGAGCCCGCGAACGTCGTCCAGGCGGAGCGGTAGCGGCCATGGCCGAGGATTCAGCCAGCTTGTCGGAAAGCCCCGCGGCCTGCGTCTGCTGCCGGCTGTCCGGGGAAACCTGCGACCGGCCCTATTTGCAGGGAACGGTTTCCGGGCAGGAGAAGGAGGCGGAGGAGCGCCGGGTCCGCCTTCGCCTGCCGGAGGGCGGCGAGGTCCGGATCCGGCTCGCCGCCGGCACGTGCACGGACTGGCAGGCGGCGATCCTGGACCGGGCCTGCGCCCCGCGCGAGACGCCCCTGGCGATCGGCTTCATGCACCTCTCCGGCGGGCCGGAGGAGTGGCGGTTCACCCGCCACAGCCTGTTCGTGCTCGAGCCCGACTGGCTCTTCAGCGTCAGCGACGCCACCCACTTTGAGTTCTGCGACCGGCAGCGGCTGGTGTCGTTCTACCAGTCCGATGCGCCCGGCCTGCCCCTGATCCGCGGGAACCTGGTGCACCAGCTGTTCCCGGTGATCTGGAACGGCTGCGAGGCCGAGGCGCTCGACGCGGCGCTGGAGCGGGCGCTGGAGGATCAGGCGCTGACGATCGGGCTGGCGGGGCTCGATCCCGCCAAGGTGGCGGCGGATGCCCGCCTTCACCTGCTCCGGCTCAAGCGCTGGGCCGACGGCATGCGCAAGCAGTCGGAGCTGGTCTCCGAAACCTTCCGCCTCTCGCCGGGCTGGGGGCTCAAGGGGCGCATCGACGCCGTCTGGGAGCGGCCGGGCGTGGGCCCCGTCATCCTGGGCGAGCTGAAGACGGGCCGCTCCCGGGGCCGGCAGGCGGCGCGGGCACAATCGGAAAACGGCGAGGCCGAGCTCGGGCATATTTTCCAGGTGGTCAGCTACGCCGCCATGCTGATGGCGCGCGGCGAGATCAAGGCGGATCCCCTCCACGTCTGCCTGCTGTACAGCGGCAATCCCGATGCGGGCGGCAAGCTGGACATCCTGCGCAAGGTGGCGCTGACGGGCGGGCGGCTGCGGGAGGCGGCCGATGTCCGCAACCGCCTGGCGCTGATGGAAATGGGCGAGCCGCCCGGCTTCAAGGACCGGCTGGCCGCCTGCAACCGCTGCCGGTGCAACGAGGCGTGCGACACCGTGGCCGGCCTGGCGGGCCATGACGATCCGCGCGACCTGGCCGGGGCGGAATGGGATCGCGCGCCGGCGGAGCGGCTGGAGGAGGCGGACTCCGCCTGTTTCCGTCACTATGCGGGCCAGGTGCGGGCGGAGCTGGCGGCGGTGCGCGGGGAGCTGGCCCGGCTGTGGAAGACGGCGCCCGGGGTGCGGCTGGCCGAAGGGCGCGCGGTCCGCCTCCGCGGCGAGGGCGTGGCGGAGACGCTGGAGACGGGCGAGGGGCGCCGGCCGATCCGGCGCTACGGCGTGGACGGCGTGAATCACAGCGAGTTCCGGGCGGGCGACACGGTTCTCCTGTCGGATGCCGCCGGACCCGTTCGCGGCCGGGCGGCGCTGGGCACGGTCATGGCCACGGGGCCCGCGGATATGGCGCTGGCGTGGGAGGCGGAGCCGGGGCTGGCGCCGGCCTGGGTGGACGCCTATCCCGATGAAAAGCTGACCCGCCGGCAGCTGTCGGCCTTGTACCGATTTCTCTCAAAGCCGTCGCGGCTGAAAGAGGTGCTGGTGCGCGGAACGCGGGCGCCGGAGCGGGACGGGGCGATTCCGGATCTGGCCGCCTTGCTGGCGCCCGAGGTGCTGGCGCGGCTGGGGGACAATGTCCGCCAATGCGAGGCGGTAGCGGCGGCGCTGCGCACGCGCGACGTCCTGCTGGTGGCGGGGCCCCCGGGCTCCGGGAAGACGATGCTGATCGGCGCCCTGGTGGAGGCCATGCTCCGGCAGCCGGGCGCGCCGCGGGTGCTGCTGGTGGCGGCCACGAACCGGGCGCTGGACCAGGCGCTGGAGAAGGTGGCGGAGCCCTCGGCCGTGCGGCTGGGGGGCGACAGCGTGGTGCCCGCCCGCATCCGGCCCCTGACATTGGCCGCCCGGCTGGATGGCGTGGCGGCCGGCGGAGCGGCTGCGGCGGTGAAGCGCGTGATGGGCGCGGCGCGGGTGGTGGGCGTGACGGCCAGCACGCTGGCCGGCGGAGCGCTGGATGCGGTGCTGGGCGAGTTCGAGTGGGTGGTGATGGATGAGGCTTCCCAGATGACCGTGCCGCTGGGATTGGGCGCGGCGAGTTACGGGAAGCGGCTGATTTTGATCGGGGATGACCGGCAGCTGGCGCCGGTGGTGCGGGCCGAGGGAAAGGCGACGGGCGAATGGCCGGCGCTGTCGGTCTCGCTGTTTGAGCTGGTCCGGGACCGGCTGGCGAAGAAGGGGCCGGTGCTGGTGGAGCTGGAGCGGCTGTACCGGATGAGCGTGGGGGTGGGGGCGGCGCCCGCGGCGGTGTGGTATGGTGGGCGGCTGAGTCCGGGCACGGATCGCGTGGCGGGCCGGCGGCTGGAAGGGCTAAGGCATTGGAAGCGGCAGGCGCTGGCGGCCGCGCTGGATCCGGACCGCGCGGTGCTGGTGGTGGATGTGCCGGGGGCGGGGCGGCCGCGCGTGCATGACGGCGAGGCGGCGTGGATCGGCGGCTTCCTGGCCGCGCTGGCGGCGTGCGGGGGGACGGTGGCGGCGCCCGATTCGACCGAGGGGCTGGCGGTGGCGATCATCTCGCCGTATCGGGCGCAGGTGGCGCGGATCCGGACGCTGCTGGGCGGGCAGTTCCCGGAGCGGGAGCCGCTGTGGCGCGCGTGCGTGGACACGGTGGACCGCTTCCAGGGCGGCGAGGCGGACGTGGTGCTGGTGTCGCTGTGTCCGCCGGAAGGCGTGTCGGAGCATCTGGCCAACCCGCGGCGGCTGAATGTGGCGCTGACGCGGGCGCGGAGCAAGGTGATTTTGCTGGGCGACTGCCGGCGGCTTTCGGCCTATCCTGTTTTCCAGCGGCTGTTCGGGGAGTATGAAAGCCGCTGGCCCGGTGGAGCCTGGCGGATGGATGGCCTCACACGAAGACACGAAGACACGGAGTAGTTGGTTTGGCGGAGCGTTTTGTTCATGGAGAAAATGTGAAACTAGAGACAATCAAGAATCTTCCTCGCTGGGCGCAGGTTACGGGCTTCCTGGCCCTCGCCTATCTCGTCTTTTTCGAGCTCCCGGGCCTGTGGGCCATTTTCGGCTGGACCTGGGGGCACATCAGGGCGGGCCGATTCACGGGAATTCTGGCGGGACTCGCTCAGATCATCCTGACGATCACGGGAATGGCGATTTGGGCGTCTTCGGTGTATTTGTGCGGTCGCGCTTTGCTTTCCAGCAGAAAGAAAGCGTACGCCTTCCTGCTGGCCTTCCTGATGATCTGCACCATCACCGCCCCGATGCGCTATGTCACGCAGCAGATCGCCTATGCGAACCTGCAGCGGCAGATGCGGGAAATGCCCGCAGGGCAGAAGGAGCAATTCTTCGCCCACTCGCCGCGCCGGCCCTCCGTGGCGGTGGCCAGGATCAATCTGGTCTTTCCCGTGGGCCCCGCCTTGCTCTTTATGGCGATCTGGTTGATGTGCAAAGCGGACGGCGTGCCGCTGAGGAACACGTTCCTGGATCGCTTGGGCTGAGGCTGGCCGCAGGACGAGAGAGGGCGTTTTTAATGGAGCCGGGACGCCCTCGTCCCGGTGGGGCAGTCGTGGCCAGGAAGGGAAGACCGGGACGGGGGCGTCCCGGCTCCAGGCATCAGCGCAGGGTGGCGATCTGGCCCGGCCAGGTGAGGCCGAGGGAGGGAAGCGCCTGGGCGCAGAGCATGTAGACCATGACGCAGCAGACGAGCACGGCGACCAGGGAGACGACCGCGAAGAGCACGCCGGGCTCATCCGTATCGACGACCGGGCCCGCGGCCTGGGCGGCGGCGAAATCGGCGGCCGACTTGGGCAGGGTGACGGAATGACGGGCTTCCCCTTCGCCTCCACCGGGGCGGCGCAGCTTGATGGTCTTGCGCTGGGTGGGCGGGCCGGCTTCGAGGCCCGGTTCCGGGCTCGGCGCGGCGGCCGGAGTGGAAATGTTTTCCTGGGTCTGGGACCCGCCGGAATCGTTCGGCCGCTTGATCCGGATGGTTGTGGGGCCGCTGGAGGGGGCGGCGGATTCGGCCGGCGCGGCTGTTTGCCCTTCGGCCGGGGCGACGAAAGCTTCCTGCAGGGAGATGCGCGAGGTCTGCCGCTTGGCCTGGGACTGGGAGGGG
>CAIKKV010000163.1 GCA_903828035.1 uncultured bacterium | reverse complement strand
GGTCTGGCGCGGGAGTTCCCCGATGTGCTGGGCTTCGACATCCAGGCGTGGAAGGTGGAGTCGCTCAAGAAGGGGATCGATCCCGCCGGGGAAATCCCCGCCTCCGAACTGGGCGGCACCTCCCTGCAGTTTTCGAACGATCCGGAGCGGCTGAAGGACCGGACCTTTTTCATCGTGGCGGTGCCCACGCCGGTCGATCTGGCCCGGCAGCCCGACCTGAAGCCCGTCCGCGCCGCCGCCGAGGTGATTGGCCGCGCCATGCGGCCCGGCGCCCTCGTGGTGCTGGAGTCCACGGTTTACCCCGGGGTCACGGAGGAGTTCATGGGGCCGATCCTGGCCAAGGTGTCGGGGCTGGTCCAGGGGGTTGACTTCAAGCTCGGCTATTCGCCCGAGCGGATCAATCCCGGCGATCACGAGCACACGCTGGCGCGGGTGATCAAGGTGGTCTCGGGCCAGGATGCCGAAGCGCTGGAGCGGGTGTCGTCGGTGTATGGAAAAGTGGTCAAGGCCGGCCTGCACCGGGCGCCGTCGATCAAGGTGGCCGAGGCCGCGAAGGTGATCGAGAACACGCAGCGCGACCTGAACATCGCCCTGATGAACGAGCTGTCCATGATTTTCGACCGCATCGGCATCCGCACGTCGGACGTGCTGGCCGCGGCCGGCACCAAGTGGAACTTCCTGCCGTTCCGGCCGGGGCTCGTGGGCGGGCACTGCATCGGCGTGGATCCGTATTACCTGACCTGGAAGGCCGAGGAGCTGGGGTATCATCCCCAGGTGATTCTGTCCGGCCGCCGGATCAACGACAGCATGGGCATGTGGATTGCTCAGAAGACCATGAAGCTGCTGGCGGGCCAGGGGCTCATGCGCCAGGGGGCGCGGATCGGCGTGCTGGGGCTGTCGTTCAAGGAGAACGTCAAGGACCTGCGCAACAGCCGCGTGCCGGACATCATCGAGGAGCTGGAGGAGTTCGGCGTGGAGTGCGTGGTGCACGATCCGATGGGCGATCCGATGGAAGCCCGGCATGAGTACGGGATCGAGCTGAGCGACCGGAGCACCTGGGGCCGGCTGAATGCCGTGGTGCTGGCCGTGGCCCACGCGGCTTACATGAAGGAGCCGGTGGAGCAGCTGCTGGCGGGGCTGGTCGACGGAGGCGTGGTGGTGGACATCAAATCCGCCATCAACCCGGACCGGGTCCCGGATAAATTTTCATACTGGCGGCTGTGAGGCGGCGGGATCCGGGGCCACGGGATCCAGGATCCACCGCTTGTTGTACCAGAACCATTGTCCGGGATTATCCCGGATCGCCTGGTCGAACCGGGCGAACACTTCCGCCGTCATCCGCAGCAGGTCCGCGTCGCGCGGGGCGGCGGGATCGGGCAGCACGGGGTCGAGCAGCCGCAGCCGGTGGCGGGCCCAGCCCCTCCGCACCAGCAGGACGGGGTAGAGCGGCGCGCCCGCCTGCCGGGCGAAGAGCGCCATGCCGGCCCCCACGTTGGCCATTGATCCCAAAAAGGGTACGAGCAGGCCGGGCGTCGGCATCCGCACGTCGGGCAGGATGGCGAAGTGCTTGCCCTGCTTCAAGTTGCGCAGGACCTGCTTGAGCGAGCCTTCGCCGCGGACCAGGATATCGATGCCGGAGTTGGCGCGCTGCCGGTTGAGGTAGTCGTTGAACAGCGGGTTTTTCTGCTTCGCCGCGATGGAGAAGAGGGGCACCCCGTGGACCCGGCAGCCCGCCCCGGCCAGCTCCCAGGAGCCCATGTGCGGAAGGGCCAGCACGGCGCCGCGCCCCTCGCCCGTGAGGCGCGTCAGCGTGTCGAAGAAGCCGGCGTCATCCAGGTGGGCCTCGAACCAGGCCAGGTCCACGCGCTCGCCGCGCATGGACTCGACGCCGGTGAAAAGGAAATTGAGGAAGGCCTCCCAGGCGATCTGCTCCGCGCGGCGGGGCGTGACGGCGTCGCCGAAGACGCTCCGGATCCGGCGCACGGCCTCGGCCCGGCGGAAGCGGAGCAGGCGGAACCCGATGAGCGCGAGGATCCAGCCGAGGGCGAGGGCGACCTTGTAGGGCAGGCGGTTGACGAGCGCCTTGACGCCGATCAGCGCGGCGAACTCAAGGCGGAATTTGAGGGACGGCATGGGGGACTCCATTAGGATGAAACCAGGCGGCCGCGGCTGACGCGGCGCATGAGGGGGCTTTCGGCCATGCGGATGGCCTTGACGGGGCAGACCTCGTGGCAGCAGCAGCAGCCGATGCAGCGGGAGCCGAGCAGGCGGGGCACGGCCCCCTTTTCGTAAACGAGGGCTTCGGCGGGGCAGGCTTTCGCGCAGCGGCCGCAGCGGATGCAGAGGGCGCTGTCGAGGGACGGGCGGATCCAGAACAGGGGGGCCAGCAGGCGGACCAGCGGGCGCGGGATCAGCCTGCTTTTCCAGGACCCGGGCAGCCGGAGCGTCAGGGCGCCCGGCTCGGGCGGCTCTCCGAGCAGCGGCGTTTCCTTCCAGAGCTCCGCGGGCAGGTGGCGGAAGAGCGGAACCGCTTTCGCGGGAATGCCGAGCACCCGGCAGAGGGCGGCGTCGAGCGCGGCCGGATTTTCAGAGGCGGCCACAAAACCCAGCGCGACCGGATCGCCGCCGGAGGGGCCGTTGCCCTCCATGCCGATCACGCCGTCGGCGATCGAGAGGCCGGGGCGGATGAGGGCCGACAGCTCCGCCACGAGGCGGCTCATCTCATCGGCCGAGGGAAACAGCTTGTGCAGCATGGCCTTCTGGAAGCCGGGCAGGCAGCCGTAGAGGTTTTTCACGGCGCCCGTGAAGACGGTCAGGGTGTGCGTCTTGACCTTGGGCAGGTTGACCACCAGGTCGGCCTCCAGGACCGGCGCGGCCACGGCCACCCGGGTTCCGGCGCAGGTGAACGACCGGGAGCCCGCCTGCTCGAGGTTCAGGAGGGGCACCTTTTCCGACTCGCACAGGGCGCGAAACCCGGTTTTCTCCCAGACCTCGCGGACGCGGAGGGCTCCCGAAGGGCTGTCGGCCACCGAGGGCACGGCGCCCGCCGCGCGCGCGATGCGGATCACGGCGCGGGCGATCTCGGGATGCGTGGTGATGGCCTGGTCCGGCCGCGCATCGGCCAGCAGGTTCGGCTTGAGGAGCACGCGCTGGCCGGGGTGGAAAAAGCGGCCGGGCCCGCCCAGCGCGTCGAGCGCGCGGCTCACGGCGGCGAGGGCCTGGTCATACGAGGCGCAGCGGGCGAAGGCGACGGGGGTCATAAGGCGCCCGCGGGCTGGGTTTCAACAGCCGCCAGGAAGGGGCCGAGAAAGGCGGCGAGGCGCTGGCGGCTTTCGGGGGTGTCAAAGGTCTCTCCGGCCGTGATGGCGACGTAGGCCCAGCGGGAGGCGGTGTTCCGGAAGAGGCGATCGAAAAGGGTCCAGAAGAGGCGCACGTAATGGGAGTGGGTTTCGTGCCGGGCGTCGACGAACCAGTAGGCGAACCCGAAGCGGCTGTCCGGATCGGGGCTCCTGCGGACATCGATGACCATCACCGTCAAGGTGCGGTTGCCTGCCAGCGTGAGGGTTTCCGCATATTCGCGGTCAATGTGGCAGCCCTGGGCGGGCAGGCACTGCTGGGGCCGGTGAATGCTGCGTTGATCGGATCCCGCCTGCACGAGGGTGACCGTGTAGAACGGCAGGTTCGGCGCCTGGTAGAGGCGGCGGGCAATCCGGGTGTCGACGGGGAGAATCTCGCGCTCGCTGCGGGCGAGGGTCGAAAGGGCACCCCCGCAGACGGGGCAGGCGGCAAGGGCGGATTCCGAGGCCACGGGGAAGGATTGGCGGCACTGGTCGCCCTGGCAGTGCAGGATCACCTGGCTGTCGTACGGGCCGATTTGCGACGGCAGAGCCATGCGGATGCGCTCCGCCCCGGTCATGCTGACCGGAGGGGCGAAACACATCCACAGCGCGGCCGCTCCCGCGAGCAGCGGCAGGATCAGGCACGCGGCGCGGCGGGAAGCCTGGAACGGACGGTGGACCATGTGGTTTTCCAATCGCGGTTAATCAGGGCGGAGGCGCCGACCATGAAGGCCGTGGCGGCGAAGAAGAAGACATAGCCGGAGTAGTCGTGGTAGAACCCCAGGGCCTTGTCCTGTCCGAAGGCCAGGGCCACGAGGCCGATCATGACCAGGCGGACGATGTTGCCCGCCACGGCGAGGGGGACGGCGGACAGGAAAAGGAGCACCCGGCGGACCGGGCCCTTCATCGTGAAATAGGAAAAGGCCGCGGTGAGGGCCGTCATGGCCAGCACGGAGCGGAGGCCGCTGCAGGGGTCGGCGATCTCGAAGCTGAATCCGCCGGCGACGGCCGAGTGCATGGCGGTTCCGGTGCGAACCGTCTCAAGCCCCAGCCCGTTTAATACGCCCGTGGAAATGGCGGCGGTCAGCAGGCGGAGGGGGAAGGTCAGGGAGTCGAGAAAGCTCATGGGGACGCAGAAGATCAGGTAGCCGACGGGAAAGATGAGCTGCCGCGCCACGCCCCAGCCCCAGAAGGCGAAGGGGATGCTCCAGAGCAGCAGGATGAGCGATAGCAGGGTGATGCGGGTCTGCCCCCCCTGGGTGCCGACCCAGTACAGGCCGAAGGCCAGCGTGGCCGCGAAGATTCCCCGCCAGTCCGGGGCGAGCTCGGCTTTCAGGATGGAGGCCCTTCTCAGCCAGGCCGCATAGAGGGAGACGAGGGGGATCAGCCAGCCGAGCGACATGTCCGTGGCGACATTTCCGGACCAGCGGGAGGTCATCCAGCGGATGGCGGAGCGGCCCTGGATGTCGACCTGCTCGGTGTTGCCGTTGATTCCATACAGGAAGACGATGAACACGAGGAGGGCGGCCAGGCTGTAGGCGACCGGGTTGCGCACCCAGGCGGTGCTCTGTTTTCTGGAAAATGCCATGACTGCAGTATACTCGGAATAGGTGCGAAAGTGAAGGCAAAGCGTCCCAAATCCAAGCCAAGGGATTGCCGATGTCGCTTAGACGAGGCGAGATGACCTGAGCCTGTCTGGTTTTGTCCTGTGCGGAGCACAGGTAGATACTATGAAAGGGGGCCAGTCCCTTGGCCGCCGTCACATGCTAGGGAACGGGTTTGCGGAACAGGCGGCTGAGGGACCAGGTCTGCCGGAACGCGAGGAGCGCGCTCTTCCACAATTTGATGTTGGTGAGCGACGGCTTTCCGGTCTTCCGGTTGGCGTGCGGGACCGGGAGGTTGCTCACGCGCAGGCCCATCCGGACGGAGGCGCCTGAAAGAACCAGGTTCGGCGCAAAGGTGTTGTCGGGGAGAAGCGGAAGGAAGCGCTCCAGGGCCTCGCGGCGGAACAGGCGGTAGGGCGCGTTCGCGTCGGCGACGCCGAAGCCGAAGAGCAAGCCCGTCAGGAGGCTGGAAAAACGCGTGATCAGCCAGCGGTCCCACGGCTGCTGGCGGTGATGGCGGACCGCGAACAGGGCGTCATAGGAATCGCGGACGGCCCAGAAGCGGACAAACTCCTTTGCGGGCATCTCATCGTCGCTATCGCATTGAAAGACCCAGTCGGCCTCCCGGACCGCTTCCCGGTAGCCGCGCAGGATGGTGGGCCCGTGGCCGGAGTTGGGCTTGTGGATGACCTGGAAGTGGGGATCCGACTCAAACGGGCGCAGGGCGGCGGCGGTGTTGTCGCGGGACCCGTCGTTCAGCACGATGATGCGGAACCGGATCGGAAGCGTGGAAAGGGTGGCCTTCCAGTCGCCGAGCACGCCCGCGATGCAGGACTCCTCGTTGTAGACGGGCATGACCACGGCCAGGTCGAGGGGGCGGCTCATGAGGCTCCTCCGGGGGGCAGGGTTTTCCCGATTTGTTCCGCGCAGGCCAGGCCGGCGGCGATGGCGTCGTCCATGTCCAGATACTGGTAGGAGCCCAGGCGTCCGCCGAAGAGGACGCGGAGGGCGAGCCGCCCGGCCTCGGCCTGGTAGAGCGCCAGCCGGCGCAGGTCGTCCTCCGTCCGCATCGGGTAGTAGGGCTCCTCGGCCGGGCCGCTGGCGCCGGCATATTCATGATCCACGACCGTGCGGCCGGGAAAGGAGCGCTCAGGGGTGAAGTGCTTGAACTCGTGGGTGCGGGTGAAGGGAATGCCGGCATCGGCCCGGTTGAGAACGGAGGTTCCCTGGAAATCATCCGTTTCGAGCACGCGCCTGTCGAAGCGGACGCTGCGCCAGCCGAGCGGGCCGAAGGCGGACTCGAAATACCGGTCGATGGCGCCCGTGTAGACGAGCCGGTCATGGGGCGGCAGGGTGTGCCGGAGAGCGAAAAAGTCGGACTCGAGGCGCACGTCGATGGCCGGGTGGTCGAGCATGCGGGCGATCAGTCGGCCGTAGCCGTCGAGGGGGATGCCTTGAAACGGGTCGTCGTAGTAGCGCAGGTTGTAGTTGAAGCGGACGGGCAGGCGGGTGATGATGTCGGCGGGTAGCTGCGTCGGATCGGCGCCCCACTGCTTGATCGTGTAGCCGCGGATGAACGCCTCGTACAGGGGGCGCCCGATCAGGGACAGCGCCTTCTCCTCGAGATTCCGCGGAGCGGTGATTCCCGCGGCCTCGATGTCGCGGGCCAGCCGGAGGCGGGCCTCTTCGGGGCTCATGGCCGCTCCGTAAAACGCGTTCAGGGTGGCCAGGTTGATCGGCATCGGGTAAATGCGATCGCCGAGGCGCGTCCAGACGGTGTGCCGGTAGTCGTTGAAGGCGGCGAACTGGCGGACGTAGTCCCAGACTTCCGGAAGAGGGGTATGGAAAATGTGGGAGCCGTAGCGGTGCACCTCGATGCC
>CAIKKV010000162.1 GCA_903828035.1 uncultured bacterium | reverse complement strand
CGGATTATTCGGGTACATTAGCCAAGCCCCCCTTTGAATGCAAGACAGAGGCGCGGCCTTTTAATATCAACACACGCGAGTCGAGAAGAGGTGGTTGGCTTGTGCGTCGGACTACTCGTGGCGGAGGGCTTCGATCGGATCGAGCCGGGCCGCCTTGCGGGCCGGGAAGTAGCCGAACACGATCCCGACGGCGGCGGAGAACAGGAATGAGACGAAGACGATCGGCGCATTGAGCACGAAGGGGATGTTCAGCAGGCCCGACAGGGCCAGTGACGAGCCGAGCGCCAGGAGGATCCCGATCAGGCCGCCAAAGGACGACAGCACAACCGCCTCCACCAGGAACTGGAGAAGCACTTCCCACTCCAGGGCCCCGATGGCCAGCCGCGTCCCGATCTCGCGGGTCCGCTCCGTGACCGACACCAGCATGATGTTCATGATGCCGATCCCTCCAACCAGAAGGCTCACGGCGGCCACGGCTCCGAGCAGGGAGGTCAGCACCTTGGTGGTGCCGGAGAGCATCGTGGAGATCTCCTTCAGATCCATGACGTCGAAATTGTCATCCTCGTTGGAAGACAGGTGCCGGCGCTCGCGCAGCACGCGCCTGATCTCCGCCTCCGCCTGCGTGGTCGACGCCCCGTCCCGGACGGACACCTGGATCATGTTCACATCCGTGTTGCCCGACACGCGGCGCTGGAAGGTGCGCAGCGGGATCACCACGAGATCGTCCTGGTCGCTCCCCATGGAGGATTGGCCCTTGGGCTCAAGCAGCCCGATCACCTCGCACGACAGCTTGTTCAGCCGGATCCGGAACCCGATCGGATCGCGCGAGCCGAAAAGCTTGGCCCGCACCGTTTCGCCGATGACGCACACCGCCGTGCCCGACCGCACGTCCGAGGCCGTGAACAGCCGCCCGCTTTTGAGCTTGCGGTTGCTGACCCTGAAGTACTGCTCCGACGTCCCCGTGACCGCCGTGTTCCAGTTCTCGTTCGCGAAAATGGCGGTCATGGCGCTGCCGGCCGTCGGCGCGACCGCGGCGAGCGAGGGAATATCCCGCAGCAGGGCTTCGGCATCGGCCATCTTGAATGGCGCCGCGCCCGACGATTGGCCCGGCCCCAGGTGCTTCCCGGGGTGGACCATGAGCAGGTTGCTGCCCAGGGACGCAATCTGCTCCGTGACCTGCCGGGTGGCCCCGCCCCCCAGCGTCACCAGGGTAATCACGGCCGCGACGCCGATGATGATGCCCAGCATCGTGAGGAAGGAGCGCATCTTGTTCCGACGCAGCTCCCGCAAGGCCAGAAGAAAAGCATTCCACAGCATCAGCCACCTCCCGGATGAGAATGGTCCTTCTCGATCAGCCCGTCGCGGAAATGGACCGTCCGCTTGGCGTAACCGGCCATCTCGGCCTCGTGCGTCACCATGATGACGGTGACCCCCTTGTTCTCGTTGATCTCGGTCAACAGGTTCATGATTTCCACGCTTCGCGCGGTATCGAGGTTGCCGGTCGGCTCGTCGGCCAGCAGGACCACGGGATGGGTGACCATCGCCCGGGCGATGGCGACGCGCTGCTGCTGGCCCCCGGAGAGCTCGCCGGGGGTATGGTGCTCCCAGCCTGTCAAGCCAACCTGCGCCAAGGCGCGACGGGCCTGGCTTCGCCGCTCGGCCGGCGGATCGCCGCGGTAGATCAGCGGCAGCTCCACGTTTTCCAGCGCCGAGGTGCGGTTGAGCAGGTTGAACCCCTGGAAGACAAAGCCGAGGTAATTCCTCCGCAGCAGCGCGCGCTGGTCGCGCGTCAAGCGGCCCACCTCCACGCCCATGAACCGGTAGAGGCCGGCGGTCGGCGTGTCCAGGCAGCCCAGGATGTTCATGCCGGTGCTCTTGCCCGATCCGCTGGGCCCCATCACGGCCACGAACTCGCCCTGGGCGATGGCCAGATCCACCCCGCCCAGGGCCTGCACCGCCGCCGCGCCGGTCCCGTAGACCTTCGTCACGCCGCTCAGCTCGATCAGCGCGGTGCCCGCGCCCCTGTTTTCCGGACTTGTTGCGCTCATTTTGAACCCGGCAGGATCTCGGTTGCGACGTTCATGCCCGGCTCGAGCAGGCCGCTCCTGATCTCGGTCAGGCTGCCATCCGTCAGTCCCGTGGCAACCGGCACCGCGCGGAGCTGGCCGTCCTGGAGCACGTGCACCTTCTGCTCCCGGCCGTTCCGGGGGGCTGCGTTCACCTTCGACTCCCGGCGCGGGGGGTGCGGAATGAGCGAGCTCAGCACGCTCCGCTTGCCGGACGCGGGCGCCGCGGCGGGCGCTTGCGGCGGCTCGAACCGCAATGCCGCACAGGGCACGAGCAGCGCGGCTTCCGCTTTCCGGGTGGTGATCACCGCCGTGGCCGTCATGCCGGGCCGCAGGGACAGGTCGTCGTTGTTGACCTTGAGGACCGTGGTGTAGGTGACCACGCCCTCGGTGGTCTTGGACCCGTAACGGACCTGGGTGATCGTGGCGGGAAAATGCTTCTCCGGGTAGGCGTCCACCGTGAAAACAGCCTCCTGCCCCTCGCGCACCTGCCCGACGTCCGCCTCGTCGACGTCCACCTGCAGCTCAAGCTGCGAGAGGTCTTCCGCCAGGATGAAGAGGACGGGCGCCTCGAAGTTGGCCGCCACGGTCTGGCCGGGCTCGATCTGCCGGGTGAGCACGACGCCATTGACCGGCGAGAGGATCACCGCCTTCTCCCTGTCGGACCGGTTGAGGCTCAACGTCGCCTGCGCCCGGGCCACTTCCGCCTTGGTGCTGGCCACATTGGCCCGGGCGCGGGCCGCCGT
>CAIKKV010000161.1 GCA_903828035.1 uncultured bacterium | reverse complement strand
TCAGGAAAAGACAGAGCAGGCGGCGCTTCAGGCCGAGCAAGCCGCCGCCAAGGCTGCCCAGTCGGCTGAGCAGGCCAAAAAACCGGAAAACGCTAATACCGCCGGCGAGTTGCGCCAAAAGGCCGAGCAGGCCGCCAGCGAAGCGAAAGCGGAAGCTGCCTTGGCAAAGCAGGCGGCTGAACTCGCCCGGCAGATGGCGGCACGATCGGCCGCTCCCGAAGTGCGGGCACAGGCGGCCCGTCAGGCGGCTGAAAAGGCGGCGCGGGAAGCGGGCGGCGCTGTCGAAAAGGCCCGCGAAGCCGCCGGCTCTACACCGAAACCGGCTGTGGCGGAGTCGATGCGCGCGGCGGATCAGGCCGTCAAGGAGATGCAGCAGGCCTCCCAGGAGACCCGCCAGGCGGCCGAAGGCGCGGCGAATGCCGCCTCCAAAAAGGATGCGAACGCAAAAGCGGAGCAGGCTGAGGCGGGCGCCCTGAAAACCCTCGAGCAGGCCACCAAGGCGCAACAGTTGGCGCGTCAGGCGGAGACGGCGGCGCAGCAGGGGCAGACGCCCCAGGCCGCGGCTGAAGGACGACGCAAGGAGAGTATGAAGGACGCGGCGCTGGCGGCAGCGGAGGCAAAAGCCCAGGCGGCCGATGCCTCACAGGCCGCTGAGCAGGCGAAGCAGGCGGCCGCCCAGGCCGGAAGCCGGGCGAAGGAAGCCGCTGGAAAAACCGGTGACGATCCGGCTAAAGCCCGCCTTGAACAATTGGCCGGACAGGCCGCGGAAGCCGCGGCTGACGCCCGGAAGGCGGCGGATCAGGCGGCCTTGCGCGCAGCAGAGGCGGCGAGCCTGCAGGCTACCGCGGCAAAAGCCGTTTCCCCCTCCGCCGCTTTGGCAAAAGCCATCGAGGCGGCCGAAAAGGCCCTTGAAGCCGGCCTCTTTGCCGCCGAGGCCGGGCAGTCGGCAGACCAGGCCAAGGCTGCCGCCGAGGCACAAAAGCTTGAATCGCTGCGCGCGCTTGGTGAGCGCCAGCTCGATCTGGCGTCGCAAACGCGGGAGGCAGTGGCGCAGCAGGACGGGGCGCCGGGCGAACAGTGGCGGCAAAGTGCCGGAAAACAGGAATCCGTGGCGGAGGCGGCGGCCGCATTGAAGGACGACCTGGCGGTTGACCGGATGATGGCGGATATGCTTAAGAAACCGGAACGGACGCAAGCGCTGGATCGCGGAACCGCGCAAGCGGCCGAAGCGGCCCAGTCCGCGAAGGCCGCACTCCAAGCCCTCGAAAAAGCGGCGCAAGCCTCGGATGCGGTTCAGCTGAAACAGGACCAGCAGGCCGCCCCGAATGAACAGGCGGCCGCCCGTCAAGCGGCTGAAGCGTCCAGAGCCCAGGCAGGCTTGCAGTCTGAAGCGGCCCAGGCGGCAATCGCCAAAGCCGCGGATAATATCAGCCAGCAGGCCAAACAGGCCCTGGCGGATCTTCCAGCCGGGTCGTCGTCAAAGCCGGCGGAGGGGCAGGCCGCGCAGGATATGGCCGCATCCATTCCGGATGCCATGAGCGCGCTTCAACAGGAAGCACGTGATCCGGAGCGGCAGCCCGCCGCCATTCAGGATTCCTTGAGCAAGGCGGCCGGGGCGGCGAAGGAGCGCGCGGAGGCGCTGGGCGGGAAGATGGACGCCCGCTATCCGCGGCTGGACATGCCGGCCGGGGAGGGCGGCGGCGGAGGGAAGTCGGGCGAAGGGGAGGCGCCCGAGGCCGGCGCCAGCGGGTACGCGGCCGACCAATTGAGAAACTGGCTCCGCCTGCCGGGTGATTTGGGCGGGACGGTCATGGATGGCGCCGCGGATGGCGAGCCTGAGGATTACCGCGGCCTGATCCGGAAATATTTCGAAGAAGTGTCAAGGCGGTCCCATGAAAATTAAGGCGTGGCTGCGGCTTTGCATCCTTCTCATCCTGGCAAGCGCGGCCCCGGCGGCCTTGCTGGGCGTCGAACCCACGGAAGATGAGCGCTTCAGGAAATCGTTCGACGAGGCGATTGACCGGGGGCTCGCCTACCTGCGGCAGAGCCAGCAGCCCAACGGATCCTGGGAAAACCATGCGGGTGTGACGGCGCTGGGCGTGATGGCTTTCCTGGCCAAGGGCTACGGCCCCGGGCTTCAGCCGTACGGCGAGACCCTGAACCGGGGGGTCGATTACATCCTGGGCTTGCCGAATAAAAACGGGTACATCAACCAGGGCGGCGGCGGCATGTACACGCATTGCATGGCCACGCTGATGCTGTCCGAAATCTCGGGGATGATCGATCCGGAGAGGCAGGACCGCCTGGACCGTCTTTTGCCCCAGTCGCTGGGGCAGATCCTGGCGGCCCAGCGCGTGCCCAAGCCAGACAAGTCGAAAGGGGGCTGGCGCTATGAGCCCACCTCGAAGGACAGCGACATTTCCCTATCCGGGTGGGCCTTCATGGCGCTGCGCGCCGCCAAGAACAACGATGCGCCGGTGCCCCGGGAAGCGATCGACCAGGGACTCGAGTTCTTGATGCGCTGCGCCACCGCGGAGGGCGGGTTTGGCTATATGCCGGGCGCCGGATCGGGACCGGCCTGCACGGGCGTGGGCCTGCTGTGCGAGGAGTTGAGCGGGCGGCATCGGACTCCGCAGACGTTATCGGCCGGGCGATTTTTGCTCAAGCGCGGCTGGAAGTCATCCCATTATTATTATGGATCCTATTATGCAGCCCAGGGGATGTTCCAGCTGGGCGGGGAGGAGTGGGAGCAATTTGCGCCTGGCTTTTATGAGACGGTGCTAGCCTTGCAGGATACGGACGGCTCCTGGAGGGGCGGCGGGGAAGGCGGAGCGGGAGCGAGCTACCGGACCGCCATGGCCGTCCTGGCGCTGAGCGTCTCCTATCGCCAATTGCCCATCTATCAGCGGTAAGCGGAAACTCATTGCCGGAGCCCGGCAGGATATGGATAATGCCCGCATGAAGGCAACCGATTCGATTCAGGCGCTGTTTCGCGCAAAGGTCTCGTATCCGGCCGCCACGCTGGCCGAGACGGTCCAGCGCGGCGGCTCGATCAACCGGGTTCTTCCGGGATGGATCCGCGAGACGAAGGCCTGCCGGGATCCGCTGCTGCGCGCCCGTATCTGGGCGGCCATCGATACCGTGGCCGCCGCCTCTCCGCCGAGTCCGGCGATTCGGAACGCCCTGCTCAAGGCCGCACCGGAAGGCGCCCGCCGCGCCGCCTTTGACGCCGTGGCGGAATCGGTTTCGGCGGCTCAGGATCTTCCCGACCGCCCGAAGCCGGCCGGCATCCAGCACGACCAGGTGGTGTGGGTCAATACGCCGGTTCGCATCGACCTTTCGGGCGGCTGGACCGACACCCCGCCGATCAGCTCGGAGGGCGGGGGATGCGTGGTCAACGCGGCCGTCATGCTGAACAACCAGTACCCCGTCCAGGTGGTGGCCAAGCTCAACGCCGCCGGGGTGATCCGGCTGACGAGCATCGATTTAAGCGAGCGCATGGAAATCAGCTCGACCGCCATGTTGCACGACCAGATTGATCCGGGCCATTGGGCCGCCTTGCCCCGCGCCGCCCTTATCCTGGCGGGAATCGGCCCCGAGCGCAAATCCGAGTCGCTGGGCCGCTGGCTGAAGACGCTGGGCGGGGGGGTTGACCTGACGTTGTTCTCGGCTCTTCCGAAGGGATCCGGAATGGGTACAAGCTCGATCCTCGGCGCGGCGGTCCTGGCCTGCCTGGCGAGAGTGCGGGGGGAAGCACCCGATTTGGGCCGGCTCTATTTCCTGACGAGTACGCTGGAACAGCGGATGAAAACGGGCGGAGGGTGGCAGGACCAGGTCGGCGGGCTTGCGCCGGGGGTTAAACGGATTGTGACCGCGCCGGGGCCGGATCAGACTCCACGGCTTCGCCCCATTCTGCTCGAGCATGCCTGGCGCAACCGGATGCTGCTGTATTACACCGGCCAGAAGCGTATGGCCCGCGGCATCCTGGAAAATGTGGTGTGGCGCTACCTGTCGCGGGACCCTCAAACGCTGGACGTGCTCAGCCGTCTGCGGCGCGGCGCCCTCGATATGACACGCGCGATGGAGGCGGCCGATTTCGAATGCTTCGCGCAGGGCATTGAGGATTATTGGTCGCTGAAAAAGAAGATCGATCCCGGCTCCACGAATGCCGGCATCGAGGCGATCCTGGAGCGGACGAAGCGCTGGACGCTGGCGCGGCTACTGCCGGGCGCCGGAGGCGGCGGGTTCATCCTGTTCGTGGCGAAAAACGAGGGCGATGCGGAGCGGATCCGGCGCGAGCTGGAAACGCGGCCCGCCTCTCCGCAGGCCCGTTTCTTCAATTTCGAAGTCGATCCCTATGGCTTGCGGGTGT
>CAIKKV010000160.1 GCA_903828035.1 uncultured bacterium | reverse complement strand
GTTTGGATTTGCGGACACGCATCCTGCCCTGCGGGAGAGCTGGCCCGCTAGCGAAGCGCTGAGGGAGAGCGGCCGGTCCGGTTTTTTCCAACCTGAGCAACTTGAGGAAACGGCCCGGCTGCTCGGCATGCCGGATGATTTCATCCGCGACCTGCTGGCGGCGCTTCCCGTGGCAAAGGCCGATCGGCTTCTGTATGGCTATCTCTGCCATTGCCGCCGGCTCCTTTCCGATCCCGCCGCGGGCTGGCCGAGTTCGGGCGCCGGCTTTCCAGTAATAAGCCCGGAGTCATCGCCGGCCGCCGGCATGGGCTATGCCCTTGTGTTCCTGGACCGCGTGCCCGAGGCTTTGCGGCTCATCCGGGAGCGGGGGATTCCCGACGCCATCACGGCGGATACCTTCAGTGATTTCCGCCGCTGGGCGGAGGCGTACAAACAGAAACACGGCTCCTGGGGCCTTTCCAATCTCGGATGGCTGCAGATGCATCTGCGGGCCAGGATCTTCGCCCTCGGCCGCTTGCAGTTCAAGATTGAAAATTACCACTACGATTACCATGCCTGGCGTCAAAAGACCACGGGCCGGCTTCTGTTGCTGGCGGGCGAGGGGATGACGTTCCAGTCATCGGGATTGCTCGCCCTCGGGGAGGGGGCGATCCCTTCTGACTCGGACGCCTGGCGAACCGAGTACCACGAAGGAGAGTCTGAGGTTTCCGGCTCGCCGGTGGATCCCCGGGGGTGGGCGGTTCGCCCACCGGTCCGACTGTCGCGCCGGGAGTGGGAGCCGGTGCTGAAGAAAGGCGATCCGACCCTCGGTATTCATATTCCCGCCGGAGGAACGATGGATTTCGACGCCTGCGGCGAGTCACTGGCCCGGGCGCCGGCCTTTTTTGCGCAATATTTTCCCCGGCACGCGGTGAAGGCGCTGACCTGCAGCTCCTGGTTTCTCGATCCGCAGCTTGACGGACGGCTGCCGGAGACATCAAATATCATCCGCTTTATGCGCGAGATGTACCTGCATCCGCTTCCGGGCACCTCGGATTATGCGATTTTCGAGCGCGTTTTCAATTGCCGCCGCCCGTCCGCCGATGCATCTGTCGAAGGGATGACGACGCTCCAGCGTGCGATTCTTGACTTTGTTCGCGCCGGCGGCGCCTGGCGGGCCGGCTCCTCGCTTCTCCTGCCTGGCGACCTGCGGTGGGGCACGCACGTTTATCGAAAGATGTGGCCGGCGGGAGTTTGAGCTATTTCCGCTTGTTGCTTTTCGTGCGCAACGCTTCGATCTGGTCGCGCAGAAGAGCCGCTTTTTCGTACGACTCGGTCCGGATCGCCTCGTGCAGCTGTTTTTCAAGCGCATCGGTCGGGCTGGGCGGCGTTTCCTCCCGGATTCTTTTCAGGAGGCCGTTTAATTCGGCGATCGAGTGGCGCATCTCCTGCGTGTAGGATTCGAAATCGAGGGCGGGCAGGGCACGGATGCGGGTCACGGCTTCCTGGAGCACGATCAGCGCTTTTTCGGGATGCTTCTTTTTCATCTGGATCATGGCGGCCGCCAGGGCGTTCACCCGCATGAGGTAGGGCCGCCATTGCTCCAGGTGCAGCCGGTCGTCGGGCCTTTCGGCGTAGCGGGCCACCAGGTCGAACAGGCGCAGGTTGTGCAGGGTGTCAGCCAGGGTCCGCTCCCAGTCTTCGATTTCGAGGTAGCGGATGTAGCGCAGGTAATAGAGGGTGCTTTCGCCGAACAATTCCTCGCAGGCAACGTGGTCCAGGCGAAACGCCGCCTCGATGCCCGCTTCCGTGGCGTCTTTCAGCCGGCTTTCGTGAAAGGCGAGGGCGGACTCCATGTGGTGAGGGGTTTTCCCGTCCGGCCTGCCCTTGACTTCGAATTGCTCAATGCCCATGGGGAGCCGCACCTGAAGCAGGGCGCGTCCGTCGGAAAAGCGCACCATCCGGATATTCTGATCCGGCTCGTAGGGCCACTCATCCATTAGCAGTTTGATGTCGATGTCTTTCACGGCACCACGGGTTGGGTTGTCAGTCGCTTTGTCTCTTTCATAATGACCTTTCAACGGCGTTGAAGCAAGCTTGATTTGAACGGGACAAAGACGCATCATGAGCCTGTAAGGAGCCCCTATGGACAGCCTGCAGAAAATGTTGTCAGATCGCGCCAAGATCCGGATCACGCGCGTGGATGTGACCCAGACGGCGAAAACGCTGGAGGCCCGCCACTTGTGCGGGCCCGTGGCAGGCCACATCCTGGCCGAGGCGTTGACCTCGATCAGCCTGCTGTCGTCCGATTGCCCCCCCGAGGAGGCCGCCCTGCTGCAAATCCGGGCGGACGGACCTGTCCGCGGAGTGGTCGTGGAATCCACGGGCGCCGGTCATTTGCGCGGCTATACCCATGAAAAGGTGTTTGACGACCTGGACGGTCGGACGCCGGTGGAATCCGCGCCTGGCCTCGGCGCCTCCGGAACGGCGATGTTCCAGCGCAGCCTGCCGGGGCGGCTCCTGGGGCAGACCCCGATGACCTTTACGCCGCCTGATTTCAGGATCCTGCTGGCCCGCTATTTCAACCGCTCGCTGCAGGTTCCGGCGGGGGTGACGTTTTCGGTCGTCTCGGATTCCGGCGGACTCCAGCACGCCCGCGGCCTGGTCGCCGAGCGGATGCC
>CAIKKV010000159.1 GCA_903828035.1 uncultured bacterium | reverse complement strand
GCGGTCGCCAAGGAGCGCCTCATCGGCGGAGGCGCAGGGGATGAACGAGGCGCGCGGCGGCAGGCGCAGGCGGTGCGTGACGGCCGGATTTTCCCAGTCTGGCGTATGCGTGGAACGAACGGTTGAAGGCATGGGGCGCTCCTTGGAATTTGACTATGTAATGTATCCTTCCCGCCGTTGTTTGTCTATTCTTTGCCGCTGGTTTTATGCGAGCCGGCGCCTCTCCGGACCGAAAGGAAAGCCCGCATGTGACCCCCTATTTTTCTGGATGGAGGCCGCTCGCTCCGCTATGATGGGCCCCTGTGAACAACATTAGGGGAACCATGGATTTGAAACTGACACAATTGCAGGCGGCTCGGAAAGGGTTCCCGACGCCTGAGATGAAGCACGTGGCGAATAAGGAAGGCGTGTCGATCGACCGTCTGATGGCGGAAATGGCCTCTGGCCGCATCGTCATTCCCGCCAACAACACCCGCCTGGGCCGCGACAGCAGCGGCATCGGGGCCGGCTTGCGCACCAAGATCAACGTCAACCTCGGCGTTTCCGGGGATTGCGTGAACTGGGAAAACGAATTGGCCAAGGCCAATCTGGCCGTCAAGCACGGGGCTGATGCGCTCATGGACCTGAGCTTGAGCCCGGTCTCCCGGAAGTTCCGTTCGACGCTGGCGCGCGAATGTCCACTCGTGCTGGGCAGCGTTCCCGTTTATGACGCGCCGCACCTGTTCAATTGCGAGTTCGAGCAGCTGACGGTGGACCAGTTGTTCGCCACCGTCGAGGCCCATGCCGAGGACGGGGTCGATTTCATGACCATTCACGCCGGCCTGACGCGCGTGTGCCTGGATCGCCTGGCGGTTGGCGGGCGCCTGACCCATGTGGTCAGCCGCGGCGGCGCCCTGCTTCTTTCCTGGATGCAGGCCCACAGCCGGGAGAACCCCTTTTTTGAGCATTTCGACCGGTTGCTGGAGTTATGCGTCCGGTACGACATCACCCTTAGCCTGGGCGACGGGCTGCGCCCGGGTTGTTTGCATGACGACACCGATGCGTCCCAATTGCAGGAGCTGATCCTGCTGGGCGAGCTGACCCTTCGCGCCTGGAAGGCGGGCGTGCAGGTGATGATCGAAGGCCCTGGCCATATTCCATTGAACGAGGTCGTGGCCAACATCCAGGTGGCGAAGAAGCTGACCCACGGGGCGCCCCTTTACGTGCTGGGCCCGCTGGTGACGGATGTGGCGCCCGGCTACGACCACATCACCTCGGCGATCGGCGGGGCCGTGGCCGCGATGGCTGGCGCCGATTTCCTGTGCTACGTGACGCCGGCCGAACATCTCCGCTTGCCCGATTTGGATGATGTTCGAGAAGGGATCATGGCTTCGCGCATCGCCGCCCACGCGGGCGATGTGGCCAAGGGGCTGCCGGGCGCGATCGACTGGGACAACCGGATGAGCGCGGCCCGCGGAAGCCTTGATTGGAAAGGGATGGTCAAGGAGGCGCTTGATCCCGAGAAGGCCCAGCGCTATCGCGACTCGTCCGCCCCCCATGATCCGGATGTCTGCACCATGTGCGGATCCCTGTGCGCCGTCAAGCGCAGTCGGGCCGCCATTGAAGCCCTAACCCGGAAGAAGTAGCCGTATGCCCGCACCGCGACGTCGAACTCCTGTCTGGCGGTTCTTGCGCGACGGGATCGAAATGTCGCTTGTGCATGCGGTGTTTTTCCTGATCGCCAGGCTGCCGCGGCGGGGGGTGATGGCGTTTTCGAGGGCGCTGGGGACACTCGTGTTCCGGGTTGTGGCCAGCCAGCGCCGCGTGGCGCTGGCCAATCTTGAACTGGCCTTCGGGGATAGCCTTGATCCGGCGCAACGGAAGGCCGTGGCACGTGCGTCGTTCCAGGGGTT
>CAIKKV010000158.1 GCA_903828035.1 uncultured bacterium | reverse complement strand
GGCGGCCGCCGTCTCCGCCGCCCGCTTGCTGGCGCCCGTTCCCTGCCCCATTTCCCGCTCCCCCGCCCGCACCTCCACGCGGAAAGCGCGGGCGTGGCGTGGGCCCTCCTCGGAGAGGATGACATAAAACGGGGAAACCTTCCAGCGTTGTTGACAAAGCTGCTGGAGCCGCCCCTTGGGATTGGCTTCGGCCTCGGCCGCCTCGCCCGGCACCAGCTGCGGCACAAAGAGATGGCGGAAGATGGCATCGGCCGCCTTCAGCCCCCCGTCCAGGAACGCCGCGCCCAGGATGGCCTCCAGCATATCGGCCAGGTTCGAAGGCCGCGTGCGGCCGCCGGTCAGCTCCTCTCCCTTGCCCAGCTTGAGCCGGGCCCCCAGATCCATTCGGGCGGCAATGCCCGCCAGGGCGGCGCCGCTGGTCAGCCGGCTGCGCGCGGCGGTCAGCACGCCTTCATCCTCGCCGGGGAACCGCTCGTAGAGGTAGGCCGCCGCGACGAGACCCAGGACCGCATCCCCGAGGAACTCCAGGCGCTGGTTATCGGCCCCCGCATCCTCGCCCTTTTCAAAGCGGAACGACCGGTGGAGAAAGGCCTTCTCCAACCGCTCCCGGTCGCGGAAATGGTAGCCCAGCTCCTTTTCCAGCTCGCGGTAAGGATTCTGTCTGAATAAACCGATCATCGTAACTCCGCGTCTCAAGCCCGGGGATGAAACTGCGCGTGAACCGACTTGAGGCGATTCGAGTCCACGTGCGTGTAAATCTGGGTGGTGGCAATATCGGCATGGCCCAGCATCTCCTGGATCACCCGCAGCGGAGCCCCGTTGGCCAGCAGATGCGTGGCGAACGAATGGCGGAGCACGTGCGGGTGCAGGGGCTTGCCGAGCCCGGCCTGTAGCGCCCGGTCGCGAATCAGCTTCCAGAGCCCCATGCGCGTCAGGCGGACCCCCCGGGCGTTCAGGAAAACCTCCCGCGTCTCCGGCAGGGGCTTGAAGGCGGGGCGGCCCTCCGTCAAATACCGCAGCAGCGCTTCACCGGCCTTCTGGCCAAAGGGAATCACCCGCATTTTGTTGCCCTTGCCGAGGCAGCGGACAAACCCCTCCTCTGAGCGCACCTCCTCGAGCGTCAGCCCCGCCAGCTCCGAGACCCGCATGCCGGTGGCGTAGAACAGCTCCAGGATAGCGCGGTCGCGCAGATCGCGCTTGCCGTCGCCGTTCGCCGCGAGCAGCAGGCGGTCCACCTCGCGCATCGTCAGCGCTTCGGGAAGAACCTTCCAGAGCCGGGGCGACTCCATCACTTCAGTCACATTTCGGGCGAGCACGCCCTCGCGCTGCATGAAGCGGAAGAGCACCTTGACCGCCACCAGCCGGCGCGACAGGGTGGAGGACGAGGCGCCCAGCTCCTTCTCGTGGTGCAGGAAGTCCAGCACATCCCGGCGGGTAATGGCGTTGGGCCCCTCCCGGCGCGCGGCCATGAATGCCCCGAAGCGGCGGATATCGGACGCATACGCCTGGCGGGTATTGGCGCTCAGCCCCTCTTCAAGGGCGAGCGTGTCGACATACTGCTCAAGCAGGGCCTGCATGGGCGGCCGTCCTCCCGCGGCAGTTCAGGGAAGCCGGCGAGGCTGGGGAACGGTTTCCCCGTCGCGTTTCGCGGGTATCTCATTGGCGCCGAATCCGGCGGTGGCAATGGCATACTCGATGTTTTTACGCGCCAGCTTCATGCTGTCGTATTTCACGCTCATCGAGGCGGTGCCGGAAAAGGCGATCGTCTCATCGAACACGCCGTCGAGCTTGGCGACGGCATTCGAGACGGACTGGACATCCTCCGCGCCGGAAACCCCGGCGAGGGTGACCTTCACAGTCCGCAGATCCTGCTGGCGGCAACCGGACCCGAGAGCCATCGGAACCGCCACGGCGAGAAGAAAAAAGAATCGTTGCATGCCCCAGAGAATAGGCGAAATGAACCGGCTTGTCCAGAGCCGGAAAAAGATGCTCGAAACCGACCCTTTTATATTGTTCCCTCGCGATCCTTTTGATAGAGTCCATCGAATCATTTTAAGGGGGATTTACAGCGTTATGACAGAGGATCAAAAGGGGCCGACATACGACGCCAGCAACATCGTGGT
>CAIKKV010000157.1 GCA_903828035.1 uncultured bacterium | reverse complement strand
GGCGTAGAGCCCCCCGAACAGCGCGGACTGGCCCACGTTCGTGATGGAGCGGCGGATGTAGTCGGAGGTGTCGACCAGCGGGATGAGGGTGATCTGGGGGAGGTCGGCGTTGATGCGCCCGACCTCCTTCAGCACGAGGGCGGCGACCTCGACCGTGTTTTTGTCCGACTGCTTGTTGATGGCCAGGCGGAGGCCGGGGCTGCCGTTGACCCGCACGATGCGGGTGACCTTCTGCCACGAGTCCTCCACGTCGGCCAGCTCGCCCAGCTTGACGGGCGCCCCCTCCCGCAGGGCCACGGTGGTGTCGCGTAATTCCTCGAGGGACGTGAAGCCGCCCGAGGTCCGGATGGTCATCTCGATGTTGCCGGTCTCGAGGTTGCCGGCGGGCAGGGTGATGTTGGCCTCGCGCAGGCGGGTTTGGATCTGGTTGAGCGGGATGCCGAGGGCCTTGATCTTGTCGGGGTTGAGGCGGACGTGGATTTCGCGCGAGCGGCCGCCGCGCACGTCGAGGGCGGCCACGCCGGGGATGCGCTCGAGGCGGTATTTGACCTGGTCGTCGATGACCTTGCGCAGCTGGATGGGATCGAGGCCGCCCGAGGCCCCGAGGATGAGGACCGGAAAGCTGGAGAGGTCGAACTTCCGCAGCGTCGGGCGGTCGGCCTCGTCGGGCAGGTGCCCGGCGATTCGGTCGAGCCGGTCGCGGATGTCGTTGGCGGCGGCGTCGAGATCGGAGCCCCAGGCGAAGGTCACGCGGACATTGCTGGAGCCTTCCGAGGAGGAGGAGGAGACCTCCTCGACGCCGGGCACGGCGCTGACGGCCTCTTCGATGGGGCGGGTGACGAGCTCCTCGATTTCGGCGGGGCTGGCATTGCGGTAGGACGTGGAGATGGACAGGGTGGGGGAGGTGACATCGGGCATCAGGTCGATCGGAATGCGCACGAGGGCGACCGCGCCGAGGATCAGGACGGCGAGGGTCGCCATGGCGAGGAGGACCGGCCGGGTGACGGAGAAGCGCGCGAGGCTCATGGACGACCTGCGCCCGGGCTGTCGGGGGAAGCCGTGACCCGGATGGCGGAGCCGTCCTGGAGGAGGTGCTGCCCGAGAATGATGACCGGCCCCTCCGGCGCGGGGGGGAGCAGCTCGGCGTCCGGTCCGGAGATGAAGCCGACCTGGACCGGCACGAAGCGGGCCCGGGCGCCGGAGGCGTCGGGAACGAAGACGCCCAGGCGATCCTGGCGCCGCACGAGGGCGGAGGCGGAGGTGGCCGTCACGTTGGAGCGGACCGCGAGCTCGATTTCGGCCCGGACGAACATCCCGGGGGCGAGCCGGCGGTCCGGATTGGGGATTTCCAGCTCGACCCGGGCCTGCCGCGAGCCTTCCTTGATCAGGGGGGCCTTGCGCAGGATGTGGCCGGGGAAGGTTTCGCCGGGATAGGCATCGGTGGTGACGGCGGCGGCCTGGCCGGGCCGGATGCGCGGGTAATCGCGCTCGATGACCGCCAGCACGGCGATCACGGACTGGAGGTCGAGGATCGAGACGATGGGATCGTTGGCCCGGAGCATGGCGCCTTCATCGGCGAAGCGCTCCCCGATGATGCGGACGTCCCCGGGGTCGTCCCACACGGCCGCGATCCGGGTGTAGGAGAGGCGGACCTCGGAGGCTTTCAAGGCGGCCTCGGACTGCCGGACCCCGGCGACGGTGACGCCAAAGCGGGCCTGGGCGGCCAGGAACCGGGCCTTGGCCTGCTCCGTCTCGGCTTCGGAGGCCACCTTCTGCGAGAGCAACTCGCGGACCCGGGTAAACTCGTTCGAGGAGACATCGAGCGCGCTTTGGGCATCCAGGACCTGGGAGCGGGCGACTTCCAGCTCAGCGCGGGCCTGCGCGACCTGCTGCAGGTACTCCTGGCTGTCGAGTTCGGCGATGACGTCGCCCCGGTGCACGGGGTCGCTGATCGTGGCGGCCAGGCGCTCGAGGCGGCCGGCGATTTTGGGCGCCACGGTGAACTGGGCGCGGGGAATGAGCGAGCCGGTGAGCACGCGCACGTCGCGCAGGGTTTTATGGTCCACCGGGGCGAGGACGACGGGAACGGCCGAGGCCGTCCGGCCCTCGTCCCGCAGGGCGCCGCGCCTGGCGATCACGGCCTAGAGGCGCCAGGACAGCAGGGCGGCCGCGGCCAGCAGGACCAGGAGACGAACGGTTTTGCTCATGAGCGGAATTTGAAGGAAGCCGCGGAAAAGGTCAATCGCTGACTTCGTGCCCCAGGTAGGAGCGCCCGGCGAGCGCGGCGTCAATGGCGGGGATAAGCTCTTCGAAGGCGGAGGATTTCCGGACGTAGCTGAGGCCGCCCGCCCCCCTGAACGCCCGGACGACGCTGCGGCCGCAGTGGTTGGAAAGCGCCACCACGCGGACGCCGGGAAGCTCGCGGGTGATGACCGCCGTGGCCTCGACTCCCGAAATGCCGGGGAGGAAGATGTCCATGACGATCAGGTCCGGCTTCAGCAGGCGGGCTTTCTGGACGGCATCCTCGCCGCTGTCGGCCTGCGCCACGATCTGGAAGCCGGCCTGGCCGGCGAGCAGGGACGCCATTTCCTCGCGAGTCGGCGCATGATCGTCGACCAGCAGAATCCGGCAGGCGGTGACATCCGGATGAGCGGGGGCGCGGCGGCTCCGGGGCTTTCCCGGGCGGGGGG
>CAIKKV010000156.1 GCA_903828035.1 uncultured bacterium | reverse complement strand
TCTTCGTCGGCGGCAGGTCCGACGAGGGTTGCAAACCCCTGAAAGCCACGGACCCCCTCGTCGGCCAGGTGCTCGCCGCCTGCGTTCGCGACGACGGCTCGCTGGTTCCCGCCGGCGGCCACGCCGTGCTGCTGTATGACAACCGGAACCCCGCCTTCCAGACCGGAGGCAAGGGCTTCGCCGCTTTCAGCACGGTCCGATCCTCCTTGAAACGCCATGAAACGCTCCGGAAATGCAGCTGGCAAATCGTCCTCGAGCAGCTGGCCAATGTCCACTCCGTGCGCTGGCTGACCGGGTTCCTGAACGCCAAGTACGGGCTCGTCTCCCCTCCGCAGCATTAAACTCTGGCCTTGCCGGCCGGACCTGCCTATAGTGTCCGGCTTCATGATCACCTCATTCATCCAGCGGCTTCGCGGCCTGGAACGCAACCTCCTCCTCTTTCTGGCGGGCATGGCCCTGCTCGGCGCGAGCGGGGGGATGATGGAAACGACGTTCAACAACTACGTGAGCGACGTCTTCAACCTGACCGCCGCCGCGCGCGGACTGCTGGAGTTCCCGCGCGAGCTGCCCGGCTTCCTCACGGCCCTGTTCGCCGGCCTCCTCTGCTTCCTGCCCGAGACGCGCATCGCCGCCTGGTCGGCCCTGGCCGTCGGCGCCGGCATGCTGGGCATGGCCTGGATGGGCCCGGGCTGGGGCCCCCTGCTTCTGTTCGTGACGATCTGGAGCATCGGCGCGCACCTGCTCATTCCCGTCCGCTCCTCCCTCACCATGGACATGGCCGACGCCAAGCAGCGCGGGAAGCGGCTGGGGCAGATCGCCTCCACCTCCCTGGCGGCCAGCATCGCGGGCTGCGCCATCGTCTGGGTCAGCATGCGCTGGCTGCAGGCCGGCTACGCCGTCATCTTCACGCTGGGGGGGCTGGCCGCCTTCGCGGCCGCGGGGTTCCTGTTCGCCATGCGGATGCCCAACGCCCACCTGCAGCGCCCCCGCTTCGTGTGGGAAAAACGGTACTGGCTCTTCTACGTGCTCTCCCTGCTCTTCGGCGCCCGCAAGCAGGTCTTCATCACCTTCGGCCCCTGGGTCCTCATCCGCCTCTTCCACCAGCCCGTGTGGATCTTCGCGCAGCTGTGGATCGCCGCCGCCCTCCTGGGCGTCTTCTTCCAGCCCTGGCTGGGAAAGGCCATCGACCGCTGGGGCGAGCGCCGCGTGCTGCTGGCCGACTCGCTGCTGCTCCTGGTCGTCTGCCTGGGCTACGGCTTCGCGCACAAGCTGCCGATCCCCTCGCTGGCGCTCTGGCTGCTCTACGCCTGCTTCGTGGCCGACAACCTCCTGTTCGGCGTCAACATGGCGCGCGACATCTATCTCTCGAAAATCCTGGTCCGCCCCGACCACCTCGGGCCCACCCTCTCCCTCGGCGTCTCGATCAACCACGTCGCCTCCATGTCCGTGCCCGCGCTCGGCGGCCTGCTCTGGATCACCTGCGGGCACTCCTCCGTCTTCGTCGCCACGGCCGGCATCGCCGTGCTGATGGCCGTCTTCAGCGCCCTGATCAAGACGCCCGCGCCTACGCGGGCGTCACGCCCTTGACCAGCAGGATGTTCCCGTATTTGGCCGTCTCGCCCGTCATCACCACGGCAAAGGCCTTGCGGGCGCGGTCGTAAAAAGCAAAGCGGTCGATCCGCGCAATCGCCGGCGCCTTCGGCGCGTGCCGGTCCACCGGCGCCCGGTAAGCCCGCTCCACCCGGGGGTCCAGCGTGTCGCCGGCCACCGGGGCCATCATGACGAGCGGCGCCGCCACGTAGCTGTCGAGCTCGAGCACCGGCAGGATCGCGTCCAGCAGCGCCGGAACCCCCACCCCGTCGGCCCGCAGCGTGAGGGCGTTCATGCTGTGCCCCGGAAAATGGGCGTCGGCCAGGACGATTTCATCCCCGTGACCCATCCGGCACAGGACGGCCAGCAGGTCGGGCGAGAGCAACGGCGAAATCCCCTTCAGCATAAGCGTTCCTTTCGTTGCCGGTCATCATAGCCGTTTTCCAGGCAGGAACAAGTTTCCGCTAAATAAAATTGACGATTCCCCTCCAAAGAAATACTCTGGCGGCGACCCCGAGAGGAGTGCGTCGATGAACCCGAAAATCCGATGGGCGGCCCTGCCTCGCTTCGCGGCGCTCCTGCTCGCCGCCTGGCTGCCGGCTTTGGCGTCCGCTGAACCGCCCCTCCGGGCGGGGTGCGAGTACGACTACGAGCCGTTCTGCCTCGTGAGGGCGGACGGGCAGGCCGACGGCTTTTCCGTGGAACTCCTGCGCGAAACCGCGCGAACCATGGGGCGGGAGATCACGTTCAAGACAGCCCCCTGGCCCGAGCTGAAGAAGGACCTCGCGGAGGGGCGGCTCGACGTGCTGCCCCTGGTGGCGCGCACCCCCGAGCGGGAGCCCCTTTTCGACTTCACGTTCCCCTACCTCTCCTCGCACGGGGCCATCGTGGTGCGGAAGGACAATGCCGACATCACGAAGAAGGAGGATTTGAAGGGAAAGCATGTGGCGGTTCTCGAGGAGGACATCGCCCATGAATACCTGCGCACGGCCAACCTGGGAGCCCTCATCGAGCCCCTGCCCTCCTTCGCCCGGGCCTTGCAGGAGCTGTCCGAGGGAAAGCATGACGCCGTTGTTATCCAGCGGCTCCTGGCCTTCCAGCTCATGAAGAGCGGAAACCTGACGAACCTGAAGGTCGCGGGAAACCTGCTCGCCGATTATTCCCAGAAGTTCTGCTTTGCCGTCCGGAAAGGGGATAAGCCGACCCTCGAACTCCTGAACGAAGGGCTCTCGATCCTCATCGCCAATGACACCTTCCATCACGTCCATACCCGGTGGTTTTCCCCGCTTGAAGCCCTGGACCGTCCCCGCGACCAGATCATCGTCGGGGGCGATTACCGGTATCCGCCTTTCGAGTATTCGGGCGACAAGGGGCTCGCGTCGGGATTCAACTCCGACCTGACCCGCGAAATCGCGAAACAGATGGGGCTGGCGGTAGACATCCGGCTGGGCCGCTGGTCCGAGATTCTCGCGGCGGTGGACCGCGGGGAAATCGACATACTCCAGGGCCTTTTTTATTCGCCCGAACGGTAAAAGCGCTTCGCCATTTCTCTCCCCCATTCCGTTGTCCACCACGTCATCATCTCCCGCGCCGGCGAGCCCGAAGTTTCCGGGCTCAAGGGGAAGACCATCCTGGTGCAGGACGGCGACATCATGCATGACTGGGCGCGGGAACAGGGATACGGCGGGCAGCTGGTGGTGGTCGGCACGCCCGAGGAGGCGCTTCGACGACTGGCCGCCGGCCGGCAGGATTGCGCCCTCATGGGCCGCATCCAGGCCCTGTACTGGATCCGGAAGAACAAGTGGGACAACCTGAAGCTGTCGGCCAAGCCGGTTCTTTCCGTCGAATACTGCTTCGCCGCGCCGCACGGCAAGGAGGCGCTGCTGGCCAATTTCTCGGAGGGCCTGAGCCAGACGAAAGACTCAGGCGACTACCGCCGCATCCAGGCCCGCTGGCTTAACCCCTACGAGCCCCCCACCCCCTCCCGCCGGACCATCCTCAAGATCAGCGGCCTGAGCATGCTGCCCCTGCTCCTGCTCCTCGCGCTCTCGCTCGCCTGGTCCCGCTCCCTCCGCCTCCAGGTGGAAAAGCGAACGAAGGCCCTCCGGGCGGAGACGGAAGCGACCCGCGCCATGGCCGCCCGGCTGGAGCGCTCGGCGGCGGAGCTGAAGCGCTCCAACAACGACCTGGAACAGTTCGCGTATGTGAGCTCGCATGACCTGAAAGAGCCCCTCCGCATGGTGACCGGCTTCATGTCCCTGCTGCGCGAGCACAGCGCCGGGAAGCTCGACTCACAAGGGCTGGAATATATCGCCCTGGCCGAGGAGGGCGGCGCCCGCATGCAGCAGCTGGTGGACGACCTGCTGGCCTACTCCCGGGTGGGGCGCAAGCAGGACGTGTCCGCCGTCGACACGGGCGAGTCCGTCAAAACCGCGCTGAAGAATCTCCAAGCCACGCTGGAGGAGACCGGAGCGTCGATCACCTGCGACCCCCTTCCCGTCCTGCAGGGCAGCCCGACCGAGCTGGTCCAGCTGTTCCAGAACCTGATCGGCAATGCGCTCAAGTTCCGGGGAAGCAAAACGCCCGAGGTCCACATCGGGGCCAAACGGCAGAATAGCCACTGGCTCTTTTCGGTAAAGGACAACGGCATCGGCATTGAGTCGGAATACCTGACCCGGATTTTCATGATCTTCCAGCGCCTGCACGCGGCCGATGAATATCCCGGAACCGGCATCGGCCTGGCCATCTGCAAAAAAATCGTGGAGCGGAACGGCGGCCAGATCTGGGCGGAATCGGAACCGGGAAAAGGAACCACCTTCTTCTTCACCTTCCCCTCGCCCTGACAGGCCTATCGCCTCCGCCCGCCCCCCAAGTTCCATTTTTCCATTGCGCAAGCGTGATTCTTTACTTAATATTACAAAAACTATCTTTTTGTCAGTTTGAGAAGGGCGGACGCCGTGTCGCAATTGGTCGAGCATGAGAAGCGCAAATTGACGATCCTGCAAAAGGCCATGGACGTCTTTTATTCCGAAGGCTACGCCAACACCACCTTTCAAAAGATCTCCGACCGCTGCGGCATCAGCCGGCCTATCCTCTACCTCTATTTCCCCAACAAGAAAGCCATCTTCCGCGGCGGCATCATGCTGATCATCCATGATATCGAAACCCGCTTCCGCGCCACGATGGCCGACCCGGCGCTCTCTTCCGGCGCCAAGCTGCTGATCCTGTCCACGATCCTGGTGGACCGGTTCATGGAGGAGCGCAGCCTGTTCAACGTGCTGCTGGAATATTTCACCCTCCTTCGGTCCAAAGGGGTGAACCCCAGAACCAAAGTGCTGCACATGACCGCCGGCGCCCGCAAGGTCTATACGGCCCTCATCCGGGAAGGCGTCAAACGCGGCGAGCTGAAGCCCTGCGATCCCAGCCAGATCTACCAGGCCATCTTCTCGCTATTCGAGGCGGCCACGCTGCGGCTGGCCATCCTGGGCGAGGAGAACGTGGACGATATCAAGACCGCCATCTCGCTGGTGGTCCATGCAATCGAAATGCCTCAGCCGCCGCCCATCGGGTCGACGTCCGCCGCGTAATCCACGCCCGCCACGTCGAAGCCGTGCACTTCCAGGAAGTCATGCCGGATGCCGTCCAGATCCGTCAGCTCGGCGATGTTTTCCGAGGTGATCCGGTCCATGCGCAGCGACACCTCCGCCTGCACATCCGGGCGCATCTCCCAGTCATCCACCCGGATGCGGCTCTCCTCGTCGAGAGGAACGGGGCCGCCCGTGTAAAGCTTCTCCCGGAACAGGCGCTCGACCTGCTCCACGCAGCCTTCGTGGAGGCCCATCTCCTTCATCACCTTGAACAGGCAGCCCATGTAGAGCGCAATGCCGGGAATCACCGCGCTGGCGCGGGTGACCAGCGCCTTGTTCACGGAAACCCAGGCCCGCCCCTTGACCGTGGCCTGCATCATGCGGTCAATCTCAAAAGCCGTCTTTTCCAGGTGCGCCTTGGCGCTCCCGATGCTGCCGTGCCGGTAAATCGCGTGCGAAAACTCGGGGCCGATATAGGAATAGGCCAGGCTGCGGCAGCCCGTCGCCAGGACGCCCGCCTTCTCCAGGCACGTCATCCAGCGCGCCCAGTCCTCCCCGCCCATCACCTTCACCGTGCCCTCGATCTCTTCAGGGGTGGCCGCGCTGATCGTGCAGACCCCCAGCTGGCCGCTGATCAGGTCCACGGTCGCGCCCGCATAGGCATCGGCCACGGTCTTCAGCACCGAGCGGTACAGCACGCCGCTGACCGGGTCGGTCCGCACCGGGCTGGCCACGCTGTACACCACCAGGTCCGCCTTGCGCCCCATCCGCCGCAGCTCAGCCACCACCTGCTCCTTGGCCTCGTCTCCAAAGGCATCCAGCTCAAGCGTCAGGCTGCCCAGGCCGGCGGCCCGGGCCTCCCGGTCCAGCTCCCGGTTATTGTACCAGCCGGGCGAGCCGAGCCGCTCCGGGGTGGCGGCGCGTTCAAAGGAAACACCAAGGGTGACCGCCTGGCAGCCGAAGGCGGCCGTGATGCGGCTGGCCAATCCGTAGCCGGTGGAACAGCCGATCACCAGCACCGTTGCGGGCCCGTTGGGAATGGCCCCGCGCTTCTGGACGTATTCAATCTGCTGACGCACGGCCTCGGCCAGGCCGACGGGATGGGCGTTCATGCATATATTGCTGCGGACCAAGGGCTTATCGATAATCATTTCGCCTCTCCGGCCACGCACATCCACTCGGCTTCCACGGCAAGCGCGCCCTCCACCCAGGCCTTGCCCTTCTGCTTCAGCATCTTGCTCGAAACCCGGATATCGTCAACCTCCATGCGGATCTCGTCTCCAGGGCGCACCGGCCGGCGGAACTTGGCTTCCAGGACGGCCGCCATGAAAATGATCGCATGCGGTGGCAGCAGCCCCCGCTTCAGGACGCCCGCCCCGCCGCACTGAGCCAGGCATTCGATCAGGATCACGCCCGGCACCACGGGATAACCCGGGAAATGGCCCTTGAAAAACGAATCGGTTTCCCGGAACAACCGGTACCCGATCACCTTCCCGTTTTCCCAGCTCTCCAGGCGGTCGACAAACAGGAAAGGATCGCGGTGCGGAATCAGCGACTGGATATCCGCGAGCGAGCCCGGTGTGTTATCAGCGGCAGGGTGACCCATACTTTCTCCTCCAAATAATCCGCTAATGTTGACAAAACGAACAGAATTGTCAACATCGGAGCACGGCTTGTGAAACGGCTTGACCCGTCCGGCCCATTTCCCGATCATGATGCCATTCAAGGAGCCCGAATGAACCCGACTGTCATGGAAGAAACCATCACGAGCGCCATTGTGCGCCGCTATTTCAAAAAGCTCGAATCCCACCTGGCCCTCGATGTGGCCCTGGTCGGCGCCGGCCCCTCCTGCCTCGTGGCCGCGCGCGACCTGGCCAAGGCCGGCTTCAAGGTGGCCCTCTTCGAGAGCAAGCTGGCGCCTGGCGGCGGCGTCTGGGGCGGCGGCATGCTGATGAACGAGGTCGTGGTCCAGGACGACGCCGTCTCCATCCTCTCCGACTTCGGCATCCGCACCGAGGACGCCGGCAACGGCTACCGGACCTGCGACGCCGTCGAAATGGCCTCGGGCCTCATCTTCGGCGCCGTTCAAGCCGGCGCCACCCTCTTCAACGCCGTCAAGGTCGAGGACATCGTCTTCCACAACGAGAGCGTCTGCGGCGTGGTGATCAACTGGACTCCCGTGGTGCGCCTCGAGATGCACGTGGATCCGCTGGTCATCTCCGCCCGCGCCGTGGCCGACGGCACCGGCCACCCCAGCGAAATCGTGGCCATGGCCACCCGCAAGGCGGGCATCAAGATCGATTCCCCCACCGGGGGCATCCTGGGCGAAAAGCCGATGTGGATGGAAAGCGGGGAGATCACCACGGTGAGCAACACCAAGCGGCTCTTCCCCGGCCTTTACGCCTGCGGCATGGCCGCCAACAACGTGCAGGGCGGCTTCCGCATGGGCCCCATCTTCGGCGGCATGCTGAAGAGCGGACGCAAACTGGCGGCCCTCATCGCGCAGGACCTGGAAAAGTGATGCCCGATTCCTTCGGCCTGTACCTGGTGATGACCGATCCCGTGGCGGGCTACGCCAAATGCGCGG
>CAIKKV010000155.1 GCA_903828035.1 uncultured bacterium | reverse complement strand
GGTGAACTCGGGATTGTGCGTGCGGTCCAATCCCTCGTTGCGGAAGTTGCGGTTCAGCTCGAAAACCTTGTCAAACCCGCCCACGAGCAGCCGCTTGAGATAAAGCTCGGGGGCAATGCGCATGACCATGTCCGTGGCCAGGGCATTGTACCGGGTCACGAACGGACGCGCCGCAGCACCGCCCGCCTGGGGCTGCATCATGGGGGTTTCCACCTCCAGGAAGCCTTCGCCGTGGAGATAGTCGCGGATCTCGCGGATCATCGCGATGCGCTTATTGAAAATATCGCGCGTCTCGGGATTGGCGATCAGGTCCAGGTACCGCTGCCGGTAGCGCTGTTCCGTATCCTTCAGGCCGTGAAACTTTTCGGGAAGCGGCAGCAGCGCCTTACTCAGCAGCTCCCATTGCTTCACCTTGACCGTCTTTTCCCCGGTACGGGTCAGGAACAGCGCGCCTTCGACGCCGACGTGATCGCCCACATCGAGGTATTTGAATGCCTCGTACGAGGGATCGCCAACCTCGTTCTTCTGGACGTAGATCTGGAACTTCCCGGTGCCGTCCGTCAGCGTGCAGAAGGCGCTCTTGCCCATGTTGCGGATCAGAAGCAGGCGGCCGGCGATGCGGACGGTCTTGCCTTCTTCAAAGGAGTCCACGACCTCGGCTATACGGGTGCGTTCAAAAGCGCGGCCGAAAGGCTGACAGCCCAGCTCTTCCAGCTTCTTCATATTCGCGAGGCGCTGCTCGCGGAATTCATTCTGTTCCTGGTCGGACATGACATTCTCCCTTGAATCGTGCCATTTTCATCATTCCCCCCCCTCGGTTCAACAAGAATCGACAAATGAATCATTTGGAAAGGGCGGGTTAATTGATAAACTGACCACATGAATGAGCAAGCTCTTGCCGCCCGGCTTCGACCCTGGGGACTCACCCTGAAGTGCGAACATCCGGATATTCCGCTGGATGGCAGCCCTGAGCGAGCCATGACCCGCACGGTTGTGGAAGATGCGGAAGGGCGCTATTTTATCCTGGAACGCATCCCCGGGGAGCATGTCGAAAAGAAGGATCGCATTGCCCACCGTCTGACCTCGTTGCGCGAAGCCGGGCTGACGGCCGTCAATCCCTACTGGCTGGCCAAGGGAAATTACCTGGTTGCCGGGGACGGCGACTGGTGGCAGCTTCAACCCTATCTGCATTCGATACCCGTGAATCGGGAAACCTATGCGGCCGAACCCTGGCGCGGCAAGGCCATGGCGTCGTTCCTGATCCAGATGGCCGCCGCATCAGCCGCTTTTCCGCCGGAGCCCGCCTTCTCCCTACCCGTCTATTCCCGCCGGATCGGCCGCATGCTGGGCGAGCAATACCCCGCGGCCTCCCGCGAACTGGCCGATGTGTGGGAATACCTGGAGTCCGGCCTCTTCAAGCACTACGACTCCCTGGCCATGCGCTTCTTGCATGGCGACTTTCATCCGCTCAACATGCTGTGGACAGCCGACGGCATCCGGGCGGTCATCGACTGGGAGTTCTGCGGCTTCAAACCGGAGCTCTACGATGCCGCGCTCCTGGTCGGCTGCATCGGGTTTGACTCGCCCGAGTACCTGACGCAGCCCATGCCCATCACGTTTCTCGGGGATCTGCGCGCAGGCGGATTCGCCGGGAAAACAAGCTGGCGCGACTTTGTGGACCTGGTCCTTGCCATACGCACCGGCTGGCTGCGGGAATGGCTGGTCAAAAAGGACACCGAGGCGCTCGACCAGGAAGTCGTCTACATGCAGCTGTTGCGGGACAACCGCGGCCTGCTGGAAAAACGCTGGGGCCTTTCGGACTAAGCACGTCCATTAGATATCCAACGAAAAACCGCATACACAAAAACCAGCCGCGTCACCCCAGGCCTAAATGCTTATTTGCTATTTGTGGGACTGACCCCTCTGCGGCGTGGCACGGATTGCATCGTGCGCACTCCGGTTCGGCCGGAAGCCGTAGCTGTGTTCGCTGAACTCCACGTCCCACAGCGGGGCCAGCGTCTGGTGAATGGCCTGCTGGATCATGCGATCCTGCACGTTGGGGATTCCGAGTTGGCGTACGCCCCCGCTGGGCTTGGGGATTTCCACCGCACGCACTGCCCCCGGTTGGTAATCCCCCCGT
>CAIKKV010000154.1 GCA_903828035.1 uncultured bacterium | reverse complement strand
CTGCGAGTTTTCCGTCACCCTGGAAGCCGGAAAAACGGCTGTGATCCGGCGGGCTGAAATGGGCTTTGCGATTGCCATGGAGGGGGTCCGGCAATTCAGGGGGAATGCGGTTACCCGGGATCCCTATCCGAAGCAGGACGTGACGACGGTGCACATCCTGAGCGAGGCGAAGGTGGGCCTGTTGCGGGAGGAGCGGATTGAAAAGCCGCACGTGATGCCCCTGGTCGGCGCCGATCTCGGATGGGCGGAGTCGCGTTATTATTCCAACCGGGTGGAGTTCGTGATGGAGGACTCCACCTCGTTCGGATCCGGGTTGGTGGGGAAGACAAAGTCCACCGCAGGGTTGGACGGCAAGTCCTGGAATGTGTCCTATAGCCTGCGGGAGGATGGGGAGCAGGTTCTCCAGGCGCCTTTCTTCTATCGCAATCGCTGGGCGCTGCTGTGCGGTTCGGCCCGCCGGGAAAGCGGCGAGGGGGCCGATCGCTCGCTGGCCAATAACACCCTGGCCGCGCGCATCTGCCATGTCATGTACCCGTATGTCCGCGGCACGCAGGAGTGGCCGTGGTGCAGCGTGCCCGTCCGGCAGACGTTTTACCAGGACGTCCAGCTGGCCAAGGAGAATCCGACGCTGGAGCAGGTGGATGAGGCGGCGGCGCTGGGGTGCAACCTGATGATCATCCACCAGTTCTGGATGACCAATGGCGGCAGCAATGGCGAGCCGTGCGCCGAATACAAGGCCTTCGATCCGGCCTGGATGAAGGCCTTTATCGGGCGGGCCCATGACAAGGGGATGCGGGTGCTGCTGTATTGCCGCGGCATTGAGCGGTATTCCATGTACAGCGACTTTTTCGAGCAGTACCTGCGCAAGGATTGGGATGGCGTTTACATGGACTGGGCCACGCCGGCGGCCATGGGGTTCTGTAAAACATCGGCCATGCATTTTTCGGCCTATGACTATTTCATGTTCACCCGGGCCATGCGCAACCGGGTCGGCGATCGCGGGGTCATGATTGCCCATAGCTCGGTGCAGACCTATCTTTCCCAGGCGTCGTTCGACTCGGTCGTCTGCGGGGAGTTCTCGGTCATGCATTCCGGATTGCTTTCGACGCCCGAAAAGAGCGCCAGTTTCGCCATGCAGGGCGGATGCGGCATCAACCTGATCGCCGGCAATTCGGCCGACCGGGCCGTTTTCTCGAGCCAGCGGTCGGCCGGATTCGCGGCCGGCATGGGCTATTCGGCGCATCCGTTCATGGAGCCGGGGAAATCGTTCACCGAGGCGAGCGGCTACATGCACGCCTTGTGGAACGTCTGGCGGGCGCTGGGCTCGGATCCGGTGCGTTGTTTCAATCCCGCCACGGGAGACAGCGCCGTCGCCACCTGGCAGGGCAACCTGCATCCGGTGGTTTACCAGGCGCAGAACGGTTCCATCCTGGTGACCGTCGCCAACCTGGGCGAGGAAGACGTGACGGGCGATGTGACGGTGGATTTGAAGGCGCTGGGCCTGCCTGAGGGGTGCGCGCTGGTGCCGCTGGCCATCAAGGGGACTCATCCCATTGCCGTGCGGGGAAACCGGCTGGTGGTGGAGAAGATGCCGCCCTATTTCTTCGCCGGCGTTGTTTGCCGGGTATAGCCTGTTGACGGGGACCCCCTCATGATGGTTCTGGAATACGGGTTGATGGATGGGCAGGTCCTGCAGCGGAACCGGCGCAACTGTGGCTCCGCGTCACTCGGGGGAACCTGCGACGCGGCTGGCGTTGTTGAGTGCCGTGTCAGCGGAATCAAGAAGGGGGCGCTAACTGTCTGGTCGCCGGCGGGAAAGGCTTCAGGAGGGCGGTTCAAGGCCTCCCTGGGGGCTGTTCCAGCGGGGGGACCTTACCGGGCTGACCTCCGGATCCGCGGATCAGGGGGGGACGCCCTTGGCAACATCTTGTTTTATGTGGGCGACGTCTGGTTTATGGCCGGGCAGAGCAATATGCAGGGCAGCGGAAGTCTGGCCGAGGCGGCTGCCCCTCATCCGCTGGTGCGCTGCCTGTACATGAATGACACATGGGGACAGGCGAAGGATCCCCTTCATTTCCCGGCCGGCGCGGTGGATCCGGTTCACCACCTGCTGAAGGGGCGTTCCGCGCCGCCTCCGCCGGATCAGGTGGCGGCGGAGTTTGCGGCCTTGACGAAGGGCGCTGGCTTGGGCATTCCCTTTGCCCGGCGCATGGCCGGGTGGACGGGCGTCCCGCAGGGGCTTGTGGCGTGCGCGCATGGCGGAACACGGATGGACCAGTGGGATCCCGCGCGGCGGGATGAAGGCGGGTTCTCGTTGTACGGCGCCCTGGTCCGGCGTTTCCGGAAATTGGGCCAGGCCGCGGCGGGCGTTTTGTGGTACCAGGGCGAATCGGATGCGCATGAAAAATATCTGCGCGAGTATACGCCCCGAATGATTGACCTCGTTGCGGCCATGCGCCGGGATTTCCGCCAGCCGGGGCTTCCCTGGATCGCGGCCCAGATCAGCCGGCATCTGGTGGATCATCCTCCGGGCGATTGGAATGCGATCCAGGAGCAGCAGCGGCTGCTGCCGGAGTCGATCCGGAACCTCGAGGTGGTGCCGACCATGGACCTGGAATTGGAGGATAGCATTCACCTCGCCGCAAAGGGGCTTGAAAGGCTCGGTGAGCGGATGTTTCACGCGGCCCGCCGCCTGGTGTTCAAGGATAGCTGTGAAAAAGGGGCCATCCGCCTGCGCCGGATAACAGTCCGAACCCGGCGAAAGGCGGCGGGCGCTTCTTCTTCAGCGGTTGAGGTGGTGTTTGATCACGTGGAAGGGGGGCTGCGGGCGGGGGGCGGCTTGCCATGGGGGTTTTCGACGGCGGCTCCGGATGGCTCGAGCACCGAGGTGTTTTGCAAAGCCCGGCTTGAAGGCCATAAAGTCATCCTGGAGGCTCTTCCACATTCCATGATTTTTGATGCATTGGATCTTTATTACGCCCGCGGGCGGAACACGGCGGCCACGATTGTGGACGGGCGCGGCATGGGAATTCCGGCTTTCGGCCCCGTGCCCATAACCGTTCAGCGCGGGACGCGGTTTGTGCTCAACTGGCAGGTTGTCCGGATCGGCCCATCCGGCATGCCGGTGGCGGATTTTAAAAGCGTTCCGGAAGCCCTGGAGAGCTGGGCGCCGGCGGTCCGGGGGGCGGCGGCCTCCGCGTTCATGGTCTTTCCCAGGCCGATCACGGACAACAGGGACGGCACGTTCCTGTTCCGGTGCGTCATTGCGGCGGAACGCCAGTGCCGCGTTCGCCTGATGATGGGGACGGACAGCCCGTTCCAGACCTGGCTGAACGGCCGCCCGGTTGTGCGGGACGGGAAGGGGGCCAATCCGTGCCTGCCGGGGCAATACGATGTTCCTGTGAGTTTCAGGAAAGGCGCCAACCGCATTGATACGGTTTTTGATGCCCGCGAGGGCCGGGGTTGGGGCATCTCGCTGCGGTTCAGGCCGGCCGGAAAAGAAGCCATTCCGGACGGCCTGCTGACCTGGTAAGCCGCCTCGTTACAGGCCGGCCTGGCCGACCACCTTGCTGAAGGCGGACAGCTTGTCCTTGCAGTATTCGTTAAGGGCCAGGACATCGGCGGCAAAGTTGAAGAACCGGTAGCCGAGGGCGAGCATCTCCGGGCTCGGCATTCCCACCGTGCCGGCGAACTTGCCGTGCTTGACGGCGGCCTCGGCCACTTTCTTGCGGGCATCGATCAGCCGGGGATCGTCGAACTTCCCGGGCGCTCCAATCGCGTGCGAAAAATCGCCGGGGCCGAAGAACAGCATGTCAATGCCGGGAACGGAGGCAATGGCGTCGAGTTCGGCCAGGGGCTCCGGGTCTTCAATTTGAATGATGACAAAGCGCTCTTCGTTGGCTTCCTTCAGGTACTGCGTGAACTCGATGTTGCAGTAGGCGCCATCCGCGTTTCCGCCATCCACGGGGCGGAGCCCGACCGGGTGAAAACGGGTGGTGCGGGCGATCTGCCTGGCATCTGCCGCGCTCATGCAGTGAGGCACCATGATACCCGTCGCATCGAGCTCCAGGGGGTGGATCATGTCGCTGTAGCTGCCGCGGGGCACGCGGACCAGGGTGTCCACGTTGTGGATTTTCGCCGCGTTGATCTGGCGCTCAATCACGGAAAGGTCGCTGGCGGTGTGTTCCCGACAGAGCCAGATGCAGTCAAAGCCCAGCATGGCCGGAATCTCGACGCCCCGGGGGCAGGACATGTTCGCCTTGAACGAACTGACGACTTTTCCCTGACGTAGTTTGGCCAGGACATTGCTCTTGCGCATGTGCATGAACCGAGTCTCCTTGGTGCTAGCGTGAATTAAAACGTTAAGATTCTACAATATCCCGAACCGTGTAGATAGGTTTTTTCTG
>CAIKKV010000153.1 GCA_903828035.1 uncultured bacterium | reverse complement strand
TGACGGAGGAAACGGTCATGCGGCTCAGCTCAAGCTGCTCCGCTACTTGCTGCATGGTCAGACGTGATGATTTAGCGTTCATGGTCCCTTGGTTTATTCTCGTGTCAGATTAACAACGTACCAGCTGTATTGTTACACTGTAAAGCGAAAAGCCTTAAAAATTGACAAAATAGTGAACAATGTTCGATTCGTTTTCGCTAATATTCGTAATTATGAAAAACATAAAGCTTCTTTTAGCGGCCGGGTTCATCGCCTGCGCGGGGATGCCGCTGGCGGCGGCGCCCGCCACCAACATCGTTGTCACCGCCAGTCGGATCGCCCAGCCCATTACCGCGGTGCCGGCTTCAGCTGCCGTCCTGGACGAGGCCGCTCTTGCGGAGTCGGGCGCGATGACGGTGGATTCCGCGTTTCGCGATCTGGCCGGAATGGATCTGCAGGGCAGCGGGCTGCCGGGGCAGCCGGTTCGCCTGAATATGCGCGGCATGACGAGCGGCTATCAATCCCAGCGCGTCCTGGTGATGAAGGACGGCCGGCGGCTGAACGATCCCTTCCAGGGCAATGTGGAGTTCGGCCTGCTTCCGATCTATGGAGTCGAGCGCATCGAAGTCGTGCGGGGGCCCGCCTCCGCGCTCTACGGCTCCAACGCCGAGGGCGGCGTCATCCAGCTGTTCTCCCGTCACGCCACCCCCGGCCATCCGTATGGCGTCATCGCCGCCGCCTTCGGCGACTTTGACACGCAGGAATACCGGCTGGAGCAGGGGGCCGCGGCCGGCAACCTCGACTACGGCGTGGCCCTGGCCCACCAGGTCACCGGCGGCTACCTGAAGAACGAGGATGGCCGGCCGCAGGATTGGACGGCTGTTTCCGGCGACGGCAATGTGGGGCTGAACCTGGGCCAGGCCGGAGCGCTGCGCCTTTACACGGGCGCCTATGACGGCGAGGGCCGCGATGCCAGCAGCGACCGCGTATCGCGCAAGGATTACCAGCAGGCGGATTACCGGTGGTCGGACGACAGCTCCGCCGACTGGGACGCCGTGGCCCGGATCTACCGCAATTCGGACGACGAAACCTACAAGTGGTTTTTCCCCATGACCGGCCGGTACGACATGCAGACGCTGGGCGCCGAGGGTCAGGCGTCCCGGTGGGTGGGCGCGCGGAACCGGGTGACCGCCGGCGCCGAGCTGAGGCAGGACTCGGTGGATATTTCCGATATGGGCCAGCGGATCGACAAGAGCACCGACAACTCCGCCGTCTTTGCCCAGGACGAGCTGGAAGCCGGGATCTGCCGCTTCACGCTCGGGCTGCGGGTCGATTATGCGGCCGACTACAGCGGATTCTGGAGCCCCCGCGCGGGCGTGGTGGTCGGCCTGACCGACGCCGCCGAAGTGTTCGCTTCCGTGAACCAGGCGCACCTGGCGCCGTCGCTCTCGGACCGCTACGTGAAGGTGGTGTACCAGGGCATGGCGTTTATCGGAAACCCGGATCTCGACCCGGAAACCGTCACCGCGTACGAGCTCGGGTTCCGGGTGCGCCCCGAAGCGAGCCTGTCCCTTCAGGTGACCGGTTTTTACCAGGATCTGAAGGATTCCTTCGATTTCCTGATGGCGCCGGACGGCACGTTCCGCAACTTCAACGCCACGCGCAGCACGATCTACGGGAGCGAGGCCGAGGTGCGGTGGACGCTGCCGCGCGGGTTCAGCACCTACGCCACGCTGACGTATACCGAGGGGACGTACGACGAGTTCTACATGCCGGAAGCCGAGGGGAACCGCATCGCCTTCCTGGCGCCCTGGAAATCGACGGCCGGCGTGGAGTACCGGACGCCCGCGGGCTCCACGCATGGCCTCCATGCGCGCTACTCGGATGCCCGCTATGCCGACGCCATGAACGGGGTGAAGCTGGATGATGCCGTGGTGGCCGACTGGCGCAGCCGCGTGGCCCTGGGGCCCAACCTGTTCCTCACCTTGCGCGTGCAGAACCTCTTCGACGAGGATTACATGGAGCTGCCCGGCGTGGAGCAGCCCGGCCGCTGGACGATGATCGGCTTTGAAGTGCCGCTCATGTAGGTTAAGGCTCCATCACACGAAGGCACGAAAACACGAAGTTAAACACGGTTGTCGGTCATGTGTTTGTCATGGGAGGGCCGGGTTCCACCCCGGCCTCAAGGCGCAAGCAATTGTAACAGGCTCGGGTGGAACCTCGCCCTCCCTTACACGGAGACACCCGGACGCGGAGAAAATCACGATTGCCCGTTCTCCGTGAGGATTCCGGGTTCAGGCGGAATGTTCGGAAAGCGTTTTGATTTGGAGATCAGGAAAACAGGGGAAGAGGGGGCCTGTTAAATAGTCCTGACTTCCCGAGTTCCGGATAGAACCAGCCCGAACCAGTCCTTCCCGGGTATCGGCGAAGCGCCTCGTCCAACGGAACAACGGCAATGCAGCTCAACCGGCATTACGGCTTCAGGTTTCCCAGCGCCCCGGCATTGACCACATCCGTGAACCCGGCGGCGGTGAGCAGGGTGGCGGCGCTGGCGCTTCGCATGCCGGACGCGCAGTAGACCACGACGGGCTTCTGCTTGTCGCCCAGCTCGCCCAGGCGGCCCTGCAGCTCCTGCACGGGAATGTTGGTCGCGCCTTCATAGTGGCCCGAGGCGTATTCGCCTGGCGTGCGGACATCGATAACGGTCGCGCCCTGTTTGATCTTTTCCTTTGCCATATCGCCCTTTCTGCCTGCCGACGCCAGGCGGAATCCCGCCATCACCACCAGAATGCCCACCACGATCCAGACCCATAATGAGTTCATTCAATATCCTCTTTAGGTGTATGTGTTTCAAGTTAACACAAGGGCGTTGGCGTTGCCAGTTATGTGTGGCACACGAAGACACGGAGAACAGCAGGTCTTCTGCGTTGGTTGGTATCGGGAGGGCCGGGTTACACCCCGGCCTCACGGCGCCCGCAATTTGTAGCAGGCTCGGGTGGAACCACGCCCTCCCTAAGCCAGTTCACCTCTCGTCGCGAAACATGTAGCGCCGCACGGCGCGCGGCGGCCGATCTTGCAAATGAGTAAAATGAATCTGAAATGCAAT
>CAIKKV010000152.1 GCA_903828035.1 uncultured bacterium | reverse complement strand
CCACCGTGATGCCGGTCCGATCTTCCGTCACATTCAACATAAAAAACTCCAGTTGATTTTTCGCCGCAATGCGGACATGATGTAATCATATCGTTGCGAATGAAGCTAGTGAAAAAACTTTGAAGGCCGGGAGGCGTTATGTTTTTGAAGCGCGCAGGGTGGGTGGCCGTTCTGTTTTTCAGCGGCTTTTCGATCGGCCTGGCGGAGGTCACCATCCGGGCGAGGGTGACGGCCGTCGAGCCCGAAGCCTATGTCCGCCTTTTCTGGACCTGGGGCGGGCAGGGGCTGGGCGGCGACCCGGTTAACGGGGAGTGGACGGCCGTGAAGCCAGGCAAGCCGACTGCGGCCGCTCATCCCCAGCTTGGCGCCCCGGATAACAGCGAGGCCGATCCCCTGCTGGACGTGCTGAAGAAGCCCGAAGGGCTTTCGGATGTGATGGTGGAGGAGGGCAGCACGTTTGACTATCAATGGCTGCGAAAAGGGGTCTGGTCGCCCGAAATCCCCCTGTCGGCTTTCCATACGGCCGGCCTTCGCTTCCTTACCGTTTATGCGGAAGGCTGCAAGCCGGGGAAAGCCAAGGCGCGGGTAAATCTGAAATCGGCCGTTTTCGAGTTCGAGCTTTTCGAAAATGGAAAAACGCTGAAAACCTTTCAGGAAGCCAGCCCTGCCGGCGCGGTGGGAACCATTATCGTGCCGATGAAGCTGCTTGAAAACGGCAAGGCCGGACCCGCCTTCCTGGCGCAGGCGCAGGGTCTTTCGAGCCTCATCGCCTCACGGCTCGCCTTTATGAAGGGGTTGCCCTGGGCGGGCGACGCGCTGCCGAAGCTGTACGAGATTGAAACCGACTGCGGCGGCTATGGAACGGGGCACGGATACGCGGTCCGCACCAGCAGCCAGGCGGTCCTGTTCGATGAGTTCCAGATCCTGCGCCAGATGGGCGTCAACGGCCTGCGCAACAATCCCTCCTTCTTCCCGGAGATGGTCAAGGCCCGCCGCCCCGAGGTCATGGGGTTGAGCCGGGTTCATGAGGGGCACGTTGGCGGCTATCCGTTCGAACGGGCGCCCGCCGACCATATCACCGGCAAATTGCGTCCCTTGCCCTGGGAGCCGGGGTGGGGCTGCCCGTATCACCCCGTCTGGTCCAACCGCGCCGCCGAGGCCGAAGCCGCCCTCGAAAGCGAGCTGAAGATCGGCCGCGAGATGCCCTATACCACGTGGTGGTGCCTGACCGTGGATGAGATCGGGAGCGCCTTCGACGCCACGGCGGAGCGCAAGGAGCATCAGGGGGTCTGCCCCCACTGCACCGAGGCGTTCAGGACATTCCTGAAGAGCAAGGGGCTGGGCCCGAAGGATTTCGATGCCGCGGACTGGACGCCCATCCGCTCCACCTACGGCTATTTCTCGAAGCCGTATGAGCAGCGGATGCGCGAGGAGGCGGAGGCGGCGGCCAAGGCGGCGCCGAAGCTGGGTGACACCTCCATGGACTGGAAGCGGACCTCCAAGCCGGATGCCGCCGAGATGGTGGGAATGACGCCCGCGGCGCCTGCCGCCAAGACGGCTGAGAAGGCTGCCACCGTGGACGAGACCGTGGTGGACCTGAGCGACGAGCAGGTGGAGAAGGGCGGCGCCAAGGGGCTGGAAAAGGCCTTGGCGGCGGAAGCGGCCAAGCAGGGGATTCCGCCCTCGCCCACGCCCGCGCTCTCGGCGCGCGGCTGGCACAAGCTTTCCTACTGGTCCCGCCAGTTCAACTGCATCGGCTCGGCCCAGCTGTTTTCGCCCATGCGCGCGGCGTTCCTGGCCGCCAATGAGCGCAAGCGCAAGGCGCTGGAGCAGGGCCGGTTCGATTCGCCCGAGGCGAAACAGCCCTGGATTTACATGTACGCGCTGCGGGGGAACTCGTTCCTGCTGGGCGGGCACAGCCTGGATTTCTTCGACTTTTACCGCTACTCGGACAACGGGTTCATGTACGAAACCTCGAACCGCGATCCGCGCGTGTGGCAGTGGGACAGCTACCTGTGCGATGTCGGCCGCATCCTCCACGAGAAGATGGGGCTGGCGTTCGGCGTCTATGTGAAGCCCCATCGCGGCGCCGGCATGCAGCGTGCCCTCTCGGCCATCGCCCGCGGGGTCCGGTGCCTGTACTGGTACACCTACGGGCCGGACTGGGCGAAGGGCGACACCTTTGGCGGCAACACCAACGTCATGGCGGATGTGAGCCGGTGCGCGCGCCTGATCGGCGAGGCGGAGCCGGTCACCTGGGAAGGGGTCTGGATGAAGCCCGCGGAGATCGCCGTGGTGCGACCGAGGACCGCCGAGTTCTTCGGCAACAACGCCCAGTGGGAGGACGGCAAGTGGGTGTATGCGGCGCTGACGCATGCGCACCTGAGCCTGGATCCGCTCGACGAGGAGTTCCTGCTGTCCGAGGATCTCAGCCGCTACAAGGCGATCTACATCACCGGCTCGCATATCCGCCGGGATGTGGTTCCCAGCGTGGTGCGCTATGTGAACAACGGCGGCACGCTGTTCACCTCCTGCGGGGGCCTGATCCGCGACGAGGCCGGGCAGATCATCGAGGAGCTGCTGCCGGTGTTCGGCCTGAAGGGTCGCGCCGATCCCGTGGTCTGGGGCAACGTTCCGCGGTATGGCGCCACGGCCCTGGGCAAGATTTCGCCGCTGACGAACGCGCCGGCCGATGCCGTGGTGCACCCGGGCGGCGCCGCCGGGGCGGGGCCAGGTTTTCCCCTGCAGGTGGGCTACGAAAAGCTCCGGCCCGCGGAGGGAACGAAGGTCCACGCCGTGTTCGCGGACGGCTCGCCCGCCCTCGTCCAGCATGCCTATGGCAAGGGACAGGCCTGGATGGCCGGCTACTACGCGGGCGTGGAATACGCCGCCGGGGTGATGAAGGACGGCTATGACATGTCGGCGGAGTTTCCCGCCGCCCTGCGGAAGCTCATCGTGCAGCCCGCGTTGAATGCGGGCGTGAAGGCGGTGGTGGAAACATCGCAGCCGCTGGTGGAATCCGTCGGCATCCGGAATCCGAAGTCGGGCCGGCAGGCGGTGGTGCTGATGAACTGGGCGTACAAGGGCAAGGAACAGGTCAGGTTCACCGACGTGACCGTGACGATCAGGGACGCCGGCGCGTTGAAAGGCGCGCGCTCCGTCTGGCAGAGAAAGGCCTTGCCCGTCGAGAAGCAGGGGAATAGCCTGATCATCAACGTGGGCGAGCTGGAAGATGGCGATGTGCTGTTGATGGATTAATTTATCCTTGTTGAGGGGATGTGCCGAATGACGATCGACGAGCAGAAGCTGCTGGGCCGGGTGGATTCCCTGCGCGAGCAGCTGGTGGCGCAAGTGCGGGAGCTGGTGGCGATTCCCACCGTGAATCCCTTTTCGGGCGATGCGGAATCGGCCGGCGAAGCCGCCGGCCAGGACTGGGTGGAGCGCCGTTTCCGGGAGCTGGGCGGCTCGGTTAAACGCGTGCCTGTTCCGGCCGATATTTACCAGCGGTGCCAGGTGCTGGGCCCCGCCAGCCGCCACTGGAAGAACCGCGAGAACGTGGTGGGCGAATGGACCTTCGTCCCGGGCGGCCCCACGATCCTGGTGAACAGCCACATGGATACGGTTGGCGTGGACGGCATGACCATTCCGCCGTTCGATCCCGTGGTCAAGGGCGACATCATGTACGGCCGGGGGACCACGGACACCAAGGGTAGCATGGTCATGGGGCTGATTGCCATCCAGGCCCTGCGCGAGTCGGGCCTGATCAACCGCGGGCGGATCCGGTACGAGTCCGTGGTGGATGAGGAATGCGGCGGGGGCGGGGCCGGCTCCATGGCCTGCTGCGAGGCCGGCGTCACCGGCGATGTGGCCATTGTGCTGGACGGGGGCCGGGGCCAGGTCGTGACGGGCTGCAACGGCCTTTCCGCGTGCTGGCTGACGGTGAAGGGGCGGCAGGGCCATTCGTCATACGGCAATGCGATCAGCGCCATCGACAAGGGCATCGCGGTCAAGCAGGCGATCGACGCGTTTATGACGGACTACGACCGCCGCTTTCCGGGTTTGAAAGGCGCCGTGGGCGTCTTCCACTCGGGCACGCTGCCGTCGAACGTGCCGGGCGAAGCCACCCTGGCCGTCAATTTGAAATACGATCTGAGCGAAGCCGCCGAGGCGGAGCGGCTCACGGGCGTCTGGGGCGGGGCCCTCTTCCGCAAACAGTTCGAGGCCGCCATGGCGGCCCTGGGCGAGCAGGACCCGTGGTTCAAGGAAGAGCCTGTGCTGCTGAAGTGGACCACGGATCTGTATCCGTATTCGGTCGATCCGGGCCATCCCCTGGTCGCGACCGCCGTGCAGGCGGCCGAGGAGGCGACCGGCCAGCGGCCGGAAGCCCGGTTCCTGGGGGCCTGGTACGACGGCGCGCGGCTATCAAGGCGGCTGGGAATTCCGGTGATCGGCCTGGGACACGGCGAGCCCGGCCAGGCGCACACGGCCGCGGAGCAGGTGAAGATCAGCGATTTGATGGACGGCGCGCGTACGGTGGCGCTCACGCTGCTAAGGTTGTTGGCGGCCAAATAGGGGCGCGGAGCGGGTGGCCCGGTGGCTGGCAAAGGCATGTAACAGCGGTCGATCCGGATTAGGTTTGTCAGCAAAGGAGGCTCACATGGGCATCAGCGTTGGACTGGTCGGTTTGGGCGCTTTCGGCAGCGAGTTTGCGGACATGTTCCAGAGTCATCCCCTGGTGGACCGCATCGCGTTGTGCGATCGCGAGCCCGAGCGGATCAAAAAGTTCGCCGAGAAGGAGTCGTGGAAGGCCAAGTTCAATCCCCGCGACGCCTATGCCTCGCTGGATGAGATCTGCAAGAGCGATCTCGACGCCCTGGTGATCATCACCCAGCCCTGGCTGCACGCCCCCCAGTGCGTGAAGGCCATGGAATCGGGCAAGCACGTCTACAGCGCCGTGCCGATCATCTCCATCCCGAATGACGAGGAGACGCTGGACTGGTGCGACAAGCTGGTCAACACCTGCCGCAAGACCGGGCTCTCGTATATGCTGGGCGAGACGACCTATTTCCACGCCCAGTCCATGTTCTGCCGGCGCAAGGCGGCCGAGGGGGCGTTCGGCAATTTCATTTATGCCGAGGGCGAATATTTCCACGATGTGGACTCGCCCGGCTGCAACCTGCGTAACGTGGAGAAAAAAAGGGCCGCCAGCCAGGCTGGGCAGGAGGGGAAGGCGCTGCGCGCGCAATATATCAAGGACGGATACCGCTCGGGGCCCATGCACTATCCCACGCACTCCACCAGCGGGCCGGTGTGCGTGATGAAGGCGCATGCCCTGAAGGCCACCTGCTACGGCTACCGGAACCAGAACGCCGATCCCTTCTTCGGGGGCTATGCGTTTTCGGATGAAACGGCCCTGTTCAAGATGAGCAACGGGGCCACGGTGCGTATTTGCGAGTTCCGCGAGGTGGCCGGCGGCATCGCGGATAGCGAGACGTTCCGGATTCTTGGAACAAGCGGCTCCTTCTGCGAGGACCGGTGGATGGAGAACGGGCGCACCGCGCCGCTGACGGCCCAGCCGCTGAAGTCGCAGAAGATGAAGATCGACGAGATGCGCGATCCGCTGCCGCCGGAGGTCTACGAGGCGTTCCGGAGCTGCAGCACCGGCGAGGGCGTGTATGGCGGGCATGGCGGATCGCACGCCTACCTGGTCAACGAGTTTGTGGACGCGATCGCCAAGCGGCGCCAGCCGGCGATCAACATCTGGGAAGCGGCCCGCTACATGGCCATGGGCGTCACGGCGCACCAGTCGGCCCTCCGCGACGGCGAAACGCTGAATGTGCCGGATTGGGGCGATGCTCCGGCGTAATTCGGGCGGGCTGAGCCGGGGAATCGGAGAGGTCGCGAAGACACCGTCCCGGAAAGGCCGGCTGGGTGGTCGCCGTTAGGCGCTCCTTCCCCCGGAGCGCCGAACGGCTTTCAGCCTCGCTGCCCCCTCTGTGTGAATCCCGGGTTTGATGGCAAACCCGAGGATTAACACAGACCGCTCGGCTTCATCCACCGCCGTCCCTTCCGGGACGTGCGACCTCTACGCTTCCCGGCCCAACCCGGATTCCGGAAAGGACACGGGGTCGCCTTCTTGCATTTTATGCGGTGACAGGTATTGCCGTTGCCTTCGCCGTAACATCAACATGGACCCGGGAAGGCATGCAGGGCATGGTCTTCAGCCCATTACAGGCGGTCGTGATCACGGCGGTGTTTATCGTGCCGATTCTCGTTCTCTGGATCGAAAGGAATATTGAATGGTAAGGCCGGGGCCCAGGTCAGTATCAACTTGCGCCCTATGCCGGTATGATGTATAGTCATACTAGTCGAACATGGAGGACGGTATGGCTCTCGCCAAGATTGCAATCACACTCGATCAGGATGTTCTGTGCGAAGTCGACCGCCTGGTGAAACGGCACGTCTTCCCCAATCGCAGTCGCGTTATTCAGGAAGCCGTCCGGGAAAAGATGTCCAGGCTTAACGCCAACCGATTAGCCCGGGAGTGCGCACGACTCGACCCTAAGACGGAGCAGTCATTGGCCGAAGAAGGCCTCTCCGGGGAGGTTGCCTCATGGCCCGAATACTGAGGGGCGACATCGTCTGGGCTGATTTGAACCCCGTCAAGGGACATGAACAAGCCGGGCTTCGCCCCGTTCTAATCCTCAGTCCCGAGGTTTTCAACGACCGATCCGGAACGGTCATTGCCATGGCGCTCACCAGTCAGCCTCAACGGGCCGGATTTCCGCTCACTCTGGAAATCAGCAGCGTCTCTCTCCAGAAAAAGACATGGGTGAAGATTGGCCAGATCCGGACCCTCTCCGTGGACCGGCTGGGAAAGCGCATGGGGCATGTTACGGATGAGGAAATGGATCAAATCATCGAAGGCCTCAACGAAATCATCAGTGATCCAGGCTCTTCCGGCTATCGACGCTAATGCATCGTTGACCTCCCCCCTTCTTTTTCTCCGCCCGCCATTCCTGACCGGGCAACTTGTCCTCTGTTTTTGCTGACAAGGCTGCGTTCGCCTTCTATAATGGGCCGCTAATCGAAGAGGAGCGGCCATGATACCACGGTATACGGGTCCCGAGATGGGGGCCATCTGGACGGACGAGAACAAATTCGCCATCTGGCTGAAGATCGAGATCCTCGCCTGCGAGGCCATGAACAAGATGGGGCAGGTGCCTGCCGCCGATCTCAAGAACATCAAGGCCAAGGCCGCCTTTAACGTCGACCGGATCAACGAGATCGAGCTGAAGGTCAACCACGACGTCATCGCCTTCCTGACCAACGTGGCCGAGCACGTGGGCCCGTCCTCCCGCTTCATCCACAAGGGCATGACCAGCTCCGACGTGCTCGACACCGCCCTGGCCGTCCAGATGGTGCAGGCCGGCGACATCCTGATCCGCGGCGTCAAGGCCCTCCGCAAGGCCGCCGCCAGGAAGGCGCGCCGCTACAAGTTCACCCCCATGATCGGCCGCTCCCACGGCATCCATGCCGAGCCCATCACCTTCGGCCTCAAGATGGCCCTGATGTACGACGAGTTCGGCCGGGCGCTGAAGCGGCTGGAGGCGGCGCGCGAGAACGTGCGGGTCGGCCAGCTCTCGGGCGCCGTCGGGACGCATGCCCACCTCGACTACCGGGTGGAGGCGTATGTCTGCCGCAAGCTGGGGCTCCAGCCCGCCGCCATCTCCACGCAGGTCCTGCAGCGCGACCGCCACGCGGAATACATCGGCGCCATCGCCCTCGTCGGCGCCTCGGTCGAGCGCTGGGCGCAGGAGTTCCGCCACCTCCAGCGCACCGAGGTGCACGAGGTCGAGGAGTTTTTCGGCAAGGAGCAGAAGGGCTCTTCCGCCATGCCGCACAAGAAGAACCCCATCACCGGCGAGAAGCTCTGCGGCCTGGCCAGGATCCTGCGCGGCAACCATGTGGCCGCCCTGGAAAACGTGGCGCTCTGGCACGAGCGGGACATCTCCCACTCCTCGGTGGAGCGGGTGATCATGCCCGACAGCACCATCGCCCTCGACCATATGCTGAGCAACATGACCAAGCTGGTCGAGAACCTCCGCGTCTTTCCGGAGCGCATGCAGGCGAACCTCGACATGACCCACGGCCTGATCCACTCCCAGCAGGTCCTGCTCCTGCTCACGGAAAAGGGGTTCGCCCGCGAGGACGCCTACCGCATGGTGCAGACGCACGCCATGGCCTCCTGGGAGACGGGGAAGGAGTTGAAGAGCCTCGTGGCCGCCGACGCCGAGCTCATGAGCAAGGTGACCAAGGCCGACCTGGACCGGGTCTTCGATGTGTCCGTTCATTTCCGCGATGTCAACCGCACATTCAAGGCGGTGGGATTATGAAGAGGGGTGCCATGAAAAAGACGGGCGTGTCGGCCTATGCCGCGGCGGGTGTGAATATCGACGAAAAAATGGCCGGGATCGACGCCATCAAGAAGATGGTCAAGACCACGGCCACCCCCGGTGTGCTGACCGGGATCGGCTCGTTCGGCGGCATGTTCCGGTCGCCCGGCAAGGGCCAGATCCTCGTGGCGAGCACCGACGGCGTGGGCACCAAGCTGAAGATCGCCACGCTGGCGAAAAAGCACGACACCGTGGGCCAGGACATCGTAAACCACTGCGTGAACGACATCCTGGTGCAGGGCGCCAAGCCCCTGTTCTTCATGGATTACATCGGCACCTCCAAGGTCGACCGCCGGGTGATGGCCGAGCTGGTCAGCGGCATGTGCAAGGCCTGCCGTGAAAACGGCTGCGCCCTGCTGGGCGGCGAGACGGCCGAGATGCCGGGCGTGTATCCCCCGGGCGAATACGACCTGGTCGGCACCATTGTCGGCTCCGTGGGCCGCAAAGAGGTGATCACGGGCGAAGGCGTCCGGGCCGGCGACGTCATCATCGGCCTGCCTTCCAGCGGCCTGCACACCAACGGCTACTCCCTGGCCCGCAAGATCGTTTTCGAAACGGCGGGGCTCACGGTCAAGGATCGCTTCCCGGGCCTGAAGCAGAGCGTGGCGGACGTGCTGCTCGCGGTGCACCGGAGCTACCTGAAGCCGGTTTCGGCGCTTCTCGGCAAGGTGCGCGTCCGCGGCCTGGCCCACATCACCGGCGGCGGTTTTCCCGACAATGTGCCGCGCGTGCTGCCCTCCGGGGTGACGGCCGTGTTCGATCGCTCCTCCTGGGCTGTGCCGACGCTGTTCCAGTTCCTCCAGGAGCAGGGCCGCGTGGACCGCGAGGAGATGTACCGGGTATTCAACATGGGCATCGGCCTGGTGGTCATGGTCTCCGCGGCGGAAGCCGGCAAGGCGCTGGCCCTGCTCAAGGCGGCCCGCGCGCAGCCGCTGGTCATTGGCCGCATTGAAAAGGGACGGGAGGCGGTCCGCCTGGAGCATTAATCCGGGCCCGCCGCATCATGAAGGCAGCGTGGTTAGCATGCGGGCTGGGAGTGATCGCCCAAGCGGCCGCTGCGGGCTTCATCCGGCTTGAAACCGTGGTGCTCGCCTCCGTCGGCCCCGCGCAGACCGCCCTCAGCGTTGTTTATCGCAACACGGGCGACAGCCCTGCCCGGCGCGTTGAGGTCCAGGGGCGGCTGGCCGGCCAGAGCCAACTGGCTCCGCCGGCGGACCTGCCGGCCGGCGAAACCGCCGACTCGGAGCTGGATTTCCAGACCGCCTCCATTCCGCCCGGCCACCATGTGGCCGAGATCCGGATCCGCTACTGCGATCAGAATGGCTACCCGTATTCATCCGTCACGGTCCGCGAGCTCGACATCGGCGCCCCGGCCGCGCGGCTACCGGTCGCCATCCGGGTGGAGCCCGTGGTGATGCGGGAAAAGGGGCGGCTTGCCGTTACGCTTCAACTGGAGAAGCAGAGCGCGCCGATCTCCGTCCGCCTTCGCGTGCTCGCCCCTGATGATGTGAGCGGCGAGCCCGCCGATCGCCTTATCGAGCTTTTTCCGGGCCGCCCCGTGCGGGTGGAGACGGAACTGACGAACCGGAAAGCATCCGGGGGAAGCACCTATCCCGTCTTTGCCATTGTTTCCCAGGTCTCCGGCGGGAGCGTGAACGAAAAGGCCGCCGTCGGGGTCATTTCCGTGGAGGCGCTTCGCGGGGATTTCCCCTGGCCGGAGGCGGCCTTTCCCGCCGCTGTTTTGCTTGCGGCGCTCTTTCTGCTTTTCCAGCGCCGCAAGACGGACGCAAGCCCCTTGCCCGCGGCAGGGGGCGGAACAGTTCTGCTCCTTGCCCTGATCACGTTGTTTTTAGTCGAGCACTTACACGTGCCGCTCGTGTTGCTCGACACGACCACGGCGGGGGGCGACACTCCCGCGCATCTCTATCTGGCCTCGCACCTTAAGCAGACCCTGTTCGGGCAGGGCGAGGTCGTCTCCTGGGCGAACGGCTGGTGGTGCGGATTCCCGATGTTCCGCTACTATTTCCCCCTGCCATACATGATGATGGCAGGACTGGGCCTCCTGATGCCCATCAACGTGGCGTTCAAGGTGGTCACGGTGCTGGGCATTCTCCTGCTGCCCCTGGCCGCCTGGCTGGCCGGGCGCCTGATGCGCCTGCCCAGGCCGGTTCCGGTTCTGCTGGCCGCGGCCATGATCCCCTTCCTGTTCGTGCGCACGCACTCCATGTGGGGCGTCAACGTCTCGAGCACCCTGGCCGGCATGATCGCCAACAGCCTGAGCTTCCCCCTGATGCTGCTGACAGCCGCCTCCGCCTGGCGGGATGCGGAGGATGGCCGCTTCCGCTGCCGCACGGCGCTGGGCTGGGCGCTGACCCTGATGTCGCACTTCTTCACCTCCGTGATGGGCGGGCTCACGGTGCTGGTGATCCCCTTTATCCTGGCGCGCGAGCGGGGCTTCTGGAAAACGGCGGCCATCGTGGCCGGGGAGGGGCTGCTGGCGGCCCTGATGACCGCCTGGTGGTGGATTCCCCTCATGGCGCGGCGGGACTTCAGCATGGACTTCGGAACCAACTGGCCGGTTTCGTTTGCCGACACCCTTCCGCCCTATGCGCTCTGGCTGCTTCCTTTCACGGCGGTCGCCCTGTTTCTGGCGGCGCGCCGCTCGATCCGGGCCTTGTGGCTGTTTCCCTGGATGGGCGGGCTCGCGTTGCTCCTGTTCTGGAAAGGGTCGCTGATTTCGCCGGTTTTTGTGAATGTGCGGCTCTGGCCATTTTGCTTTTTTGCCTTACTGGCCCTGGCGGCCTGCGGGTTCGGCCTGCTGGCGGCGAAGGGCCGCCGACCGGCCTTTCTGGCGGCGGCTCTGACTCTGGCGGCGCTCGGGCTGGTGGAGAAGGGCGAGCGCCAGCCGTCCTGGGCGGTGCCGACGGGCGTGGAGGCGGCTCCGCCGGCCCGGCCCTGCTCGATGTGGAATTACGAGGGACTGGAGCGCAAGCCGCAGTGGCCGGTGTTCCAGGGGATGCTGGGGGCGCTGGCCGGCACGCCGGGGCGGCTGGCCTATGAGCTGAATCCCGACAACACGGTGCTGGGCTCCGTGCGGGTGTTTGAGGCGGTGCCGCACCTGATCGGCAAACCCGTTCTGGAGGGCGGGCTTGTGAACTCCGCCGCGGGCTCCATGT
>CAIKKV010000151.1 GCA_903828035.1 uncultured bacterium | reverse complement strand
CTCGTTGAGATAGTTGAAGGCGATGCCGGCGGCGAGGATGCCCATGCGGCGGTTGGTGCCGGGGATGAAACGGTTCCAGGGAAAGGCGTCGGCCTGCCGGGTGATGTCCGGCATGCGCGCCAGGAGGTTGGCCCAGTTGCGGCGCGCGTGGGCGGGGAGGAGCACCCACTGCTTGACGTCGGCGGAGGCGTTGAGCGGTTTCTCGGCCTGCGGCGGGGCGGCGGTGACATCCGCCCGCGAATGGGCCAGGCGGGTGGTGACGCGCAGGAGGATGGGCAGGCGGATCTGCTCGGAGAACTCGAAGGCCAGGCGGACCATGTCGTAGGCTTCCTGCTGGCAGGACGGTTCGCAGACGGGGACGGAGGCGAACTTGCCGTAGAAGCGGGAGTCCTGTTCGTTCTGGCTGGAGTGCATGGAGGGGTCGTCGGCGGCGACGACGACGAGGCCGCCGTGGACCCCGGTGACGGCGGCGTTCATGAAGGCGTCGGCCGCCACGTTGAGGCCCACGTGCTTCATGCAGACGAGGGCGCGCTTGCCGGCGTAGGACATGCCGAGCGCCTCTTCCAGCGCCGTCTTCTCGTTGGCGCTCCACAGGCGGTGGACGCCGCGGGCGGCCGCTTCGGGCGCCTGCTGGACGTACTCCATGATTTCGGTGGAGGGCGTTCCGGGATAGGCGTAGACGCCGCTGATGCCGGCGTCCAGCGCCCCTTGCGCCAGGGCTTCGTCACCCAGGAAAAGTGTTCGTTTGGTTGCCATGGTGGGTCGGATCCTGTTCGTATTAATAGCCGATTAGTATACGGGGAAGCGGGACGCGTTTCAAGCCCTGGATGCAGGGGTGCGCCGCTCCGCCGACGCCGCATGTGGATGTTCGGCGGTTGGGTGGTGCGGGTTGTTCCTTTGCGCCTGATCGAAATGGAACAACCCCATAGCCATCGCGCGCCCTGCTCGCTCTCGCTCGCATAGGCGGCGCGCGAGATGATTTCCGCAAGCGCCCGCCGGGTCGTCGTTATGGCGGCGGCGAGTCCCTTCGCCGCCGCCCTGTATCGCCGCCTCAAGGCAGCAGCACCGTGTTGGTGCGGGCCGGGGCGGTGATCACGACGTTTCCCTGCCGGGTCTGGAAGGAGGAGACCGTGCCGTCGGTGACGGTGACCGAGGTGTGGTCGGTCTGGGTGATCAGCTCGCAGCCCGCGGCCAGCAGCAGGGCCACGGCGATGGCCAGGGCGGAGAGGGGCGCTTTCAATTGGGCGGCCTCCTGGGCGGGAAGGGACGATCCGGGAACTTGTTGGGAATGGCGGGCGGCCGCTCCGCCGCGGCGGGGTACTTTTCCAGCAGGAGATCCAGCTTCTTGGGGTTCTGGATCTCTCGCGCATATTCCGAGCTGGCCGCGCTTTTGAAAACGCCGGCGGAATCCCGCAGAACGACGACCCAGCCGTAGGGCTTTTCCCCCAATTTCACCGCTTTTCCGTTGACCTGGACACTGTCGGTCGAATACTTCAGCACCGGCGAGACGGCCGTGATGCTCTGGGAGTCGCCGGCGGCCACGGCCATGGGCACTTTCTGGCGTTTGGAAAGCAGCTCGGTCTTGTCCCCCTGGTCCTGCTTGAAAAAGAGGTACTCCAGGATAAAGGAGTCGTTGGAGGGGGAGGCGTTCATCATCGTGATTTCAAGCGTCTCGTTGGCGCTGATGAAGTCGATTTCAACGGGCCGGCCCAGCCAGCGCATGCCGCCATTGCCGGCCTCTTTCCACTGCCGGGCGGGCGCGATTTCCCGCGTGTGCGTCATGTCGGATTTGCCGCTGAGCTTCTTGACCGTGAGCATGATGCTATGCTCGGCGGCGGACGTGGCCTGAAAGGCCGACGCGATCAAGAGCCCGGCGAGCGCCAGGAAAGGGTGCTTCATGTTCTCCTCCCGTTTGCAGCCACCACAAGGTATGAAGAAATAACGCTTCGCGGGCAAGTTTTATTTCCAGGGGGCAGGCCTTATGATAAAAATGTCAAATCGAAACCAAACCAGGGAGGGAGCTGTGATCGACTGCTACTGGATTCAAAACACGGTGGACACCCTTGCGAAATTGCGCGAGGAGAGCGAAGGGGTGGCGCTTCTGCCGCTGGGCAGCATCGAAAGCCATGGCCCGCATCTTCCGCTCGGCTGCGACCCGATCAAGACCGACAACCTGGTCCGCCATGTCGCGGCCCTCGAAACGGTGGCCGTGCTGCCGACCCTGGCCTATTCCTTTGTGGCCGCGGCCCGCGTGGTGCCGGGCGCCATCCATATCCGGTCCGACATTCTCATGGATTACGTGGAGCAGATCTGCGACGAGGTTCACCGGAACGGCTTCACGAAGATCGTGCTGCTCCAGGGGCATGGCGGGAACACGTCGCTGACCATGATGTTCTGCGACCGCATGCTGGAAAAGGAAAAGCCCTACGCGGTCTACAGCCTCTCGGCCCAGGCCGGGCGCTGGGACGAGATGATGAAGACGAAGGAGAGCGCCGAGTGGGGGCATGCCTGCGAGTGGGAGACTAGCATGGCAATGGTCGCCTGCCCGCAGTTGGTCCACATGGAGGCGCTCAAGGGGCGCAGCTTTCCCACGATGCTCGGCCCCGATGTCGGAAGCGCGCTGACCCCGGTCGAGTATATTGCCCGGCATCCCGAGATGGTGGTGGGCCAGCCGGAGACGGCCTCCCGCGAAAAAGGGGAACGCTGGCTGGCCCTGGCCGTGGAGGGCGTGGCCCAGCATCTGAAGAAAATCAAGAAGGACACCCGCACCCTGGCGGCCATCAGCGACTACGTCCGCCGCGCCAATTCCATCAGCTGACTTTGCAATTGAAGCGGGCCTCCAACACGGGCATAATGAACGAATGAAAGCCAAAGTTGCCATTCTGAAGACGAGTCCGGCCACGGTGCTGGAGGATTACCATCGCCTGATGAATCTGGCGGGGTACCAGGAAGCGCTACCCAAGACCAAGGACACCGCCCTCAAGGTCAACATCAGCTGGCATTTTTTCTACCCCGGGAGCTCCACTACGCCCTGGCAGCTGGAGGGCGTCATCCGCGCCCTCAAGCGCGACGGCTACGACCCCGCCCTCATCCACGCCTGCCATAACCGCACCGTGGTCATCGACGCCCACCTGGGCGAGCGCGAGAACAAGCAGCTCAACGTGGTGCAGGCGCACGGTCTGCGCAACGTGCACCTGTACGAGGGCGAGGAGTGGGTCCACGTCCGCGACGCCGTCGGCAGCCTGGCCGACCAGTTCCTGTGCCTCAACCAGGTGTATCCCGACGGCTTCATGATCCCCAAACGGTTCATCGGCGAGAACATCATCCACCTGCCGACCATCAAGACGCACATCTTCACCACCACCACCGGCGCCATGAAGAACGCCTTCGGCGGCCTGCTCAACGAGCACCGCCACTGGACCCATCCCGTGATCCACGAAACCCTCGTGGATCTGCTCATGATCCAGAAGAAGATCCACTCCGGCATCTTCGCGGTCATGGACGGGACCTTTGCCGGCGACGGCCCGGGGCCCCGCTGCATGATGCCGATGGTGAAGAATGTCCTGCTCGCCTCGTCCGACCAGGTGGCGATCGACGCCGTGGCCGCCAAGCTGATGGGCTTCGATCCGATGCGCGACATCAAGTTCGTGCGCCTGGCCCATGAAAAGGGCCTTGGCTGCGGCGATCCGCGCGACATCGAGATCGTGGGCGACCTGGACGCGGCCAAGGAGAACTGGAACTTCGTGGGGCCTTTCCAGAAGATGACCTTCGCCAGCCGCATGCAGCACAAGATTTACTGGGGCCCCCTGAAGAAGCCGGTCGAGTGGTCGCTCAAGACCGTCCTGGCGCCCTGGTCCTATATCGCCAGCGTGCTCTATCACGACCTGTTCTGGTATCCCACCCACCAGGGGCGCATCCACGAAATCCTGAAGAGCGACTGGGGCCGCCTGTTCAACAACTGGGAGAAGGTGGGATTGCCCCCCAACGACCTGTCCCGCCCGGGCTGGCCCGACGTGGGCGCGGAGCCCGCGAAGCTGGACCGCCAGACCGCCCGCCTCATCGGAAAAGCCCTGCGCGTGCTCGGCACCTGCGTCCACGAGGCCCCCGAGTTCGACGCCAAGCGCCGCCGGAAAAATGCGCGGTAACGAGCGTTTTGCGACCGTCATGCATGGAACGAGTTTGTGTCTGCTGGTGCGCGCGGATCAATAGATGTTTGGCGCTTCCGGGTTTATGGGGGGATTATTCATTGAATGAAAGACCTGTCAGGCCTATTTTTCTTCGCCCTCACAGCGCCTTTGCCGTCATCCCGAGCGTAGTCGAGGGATCTCGTCCTTACCGTCTAAACCCGGAGATCCCTCGACTCCGGCCCGAAGCGGGCCTCCGCTCGGGATGACAGAATAAGATCAATAAATATGAGGAAATTTGCTTTTGGCGAAACTGGCGCCAAGATGCGTAAATATATATTCCCCCACAAACCCGGAAGCGCCATAATGTTTTCTAAACCCTTCAGGGTCAAAGCATGTCAAAAATTGGCTAATATAGAAAGCGCGACCAACCAACAAGCTTCTCGTTCGCTTTAACCGGCGCTTGAACTTGGCCCGCGTTTAGCGAACAATAGGGGCATGCAAGTCAGACCCAGTCCAGGCAGCCACTGATGGACCCCACGTCCATCCGCTGGGAGCCTTTTGCCTCCGTTGCCAAGCCCGGCCGCCCGCTGCCCATGAGCCGCGAGGAGATGGCGGCGCGGGGCTGGGACCAGTGCGATGTGATCCTCGTGACCGGCGACGCCTATGTGGACCATCCCTCGTTCGGCGCCGGGATCGTGGGCCGCTTCCTCGAATGGCTGGGCTGCCGGGTGGGCATCATCGCGCAGCCGCGGCCGGAGACGGTCGAGGACTTCCAGAAGCTCGGCGCCCCGAAGCTCTTCTGGGGCGTGACGGCCGGCAACGTCGATAGCCAGCTTTCCCAGCTGACGGTGATGCGCAAGCGGCGGCGGGATGATCCGTATTCCCCCGGCGGTGAATCCGGAGCCCGCCCCCCCAACGCCTCGATTGTCTACGCCTCCCGCGTCCGCCAGGCCTTCAAGGGCATTCCCGTGGTGCTTGGCGGGCTCGAGGCCTCGCTTCGCCGCTTCGCCTATTACGATTACTGGACCGACCAGGTCCGCCGCTCCCTGCTGATCGACGCCAAGGCGGATGTGCTGGTCTACGGCATGGGCGAGGATGCGCTGGCCTGGCTGGTTGCCCGGGCGCGCGAGGGGCGCCCCCTCGGCGGCGGGCCGGGCATGCTGACGGTGGTCAAGACGGCGGCCGAGCTGCACAATCCTTTGATGCTGCCGGATTACGAGGCGGTTTCCGCGAAGACGCCGGAGGGCCGCCGCGCATTCGCCGAGATGACCCGCCTGATCTACACCCACACCGATCCCTATCGCGGCCGCGTGCTGGTGCAGCGCCACGCCGGCCGCCTGGTGGCGGGAACGCCGCCGGCGGAACCGCTCACCACGGTCGAGATGGACCTGCTCTACGGCCTGCCGTTCACCAACCGGCCGCACCCGGTCTACAAGGGGAAGCGGATCCCGGCGTTCGACATGATCCGCGACTCCGTGACCACCCACCGAGGCTGCTACGGCGAGTGCCGCTTCTGCGCCATCGCCATGCACCAGGGGCGGAGCATCAGCTCGCGGAGCCGCGCCGGCCTCCTGGAGTCGCTGCGCAAGCTGGCGGCGGATCCGGACTTCCACGGCACGGTGAGCGACCTGGGCGGCCCCTCGGCCAACATGTGGGGGACCCGCTGCGGCCTGGGCGAAGAGGGCTGCGGCCGGCAGGGGCGGTGCCTGTTCCCCGAAACGTGCGCGAACCTGAAGGACGACCACGCCCCGCTCACCGCGCTGCTGAAGGCGGCCCGGCAGGTGCCGGGCGTGAAGCATGTGTTCGTCACCAGCGGGATCCGCTTCGACCTGGCGCTGCACGGCGGCGGGGACGCGTACCTGGACGAGCTGGCCGCGCACCACGTCTGCGGCCGCCTCAAGATCGCCCCGGAGCACGTCTCGGAGAAGGTCCTGCGCCACATGGGCAAGCCCGGCGCGGCCGTCTACCGCGAGTTCATGACGCGGCTGCGCGCGTCGGCCTCGAAGGCGAAGCAGCGCCTCGAGGTGGTGGAGTATTTCATCAGCGGCCACCCGGGCTGCACGCTGGCCGACATGGTGGAGCTGGCGGTGGCGCTGAAGCGCGCCGGGGTGAAGCCGGAGCAGGTGCAGGATTACTACCCGGCCCCGCTGACCCTCTCGGCCGCGATGTTCTACTCGGGCCTCGACCCGATGAGCGGCGAGGCCGTCTACACGGCGCGGTCGGACCGCGAGAAGCTTCTCCAGCGGGCGCTGCTGCTCTGCCATCTTCCCGATTACAGGGACAAGGCGGAGGAGGCGCTGCGCGAGGCCGGCCGGACCGACCTCATCGGCCGGGGGCCGGACGCGCTCTGCTAGGCCAGGTAGCCCTTGGCCTTCAGGTTGCGCACCATGCGCCGGGCCACGGGCTCGTCGGTGATCACGAAGGGCAGGCCGGTCACCTGCTCGTACGCCTGGATGTAGCGCTTGGCCGCCTCGACGCGGACCTCCTCCGTCAGGGCCGGCGGCGTGCCGTCCCCGAGGAACCCCTGGGCCGCGAGCCACTCGCGCACGTATTCCTTGTCCAGCTTGCGCTGGTCCTTGCCGGCCTTGAAGAGGGCGGCATAGGTGTCGGTGAACCAGTAGCGGGAGGAGTCGGGCGTGTGGATCTCGTCCGAGACCGTCAGCTGGCCGTCGCGCAGGCCGAGCTCGTACTTGGTGTCCACGAGGATCAGCCCGCGCGTGGCGGCGAACTCCTGCCCGCGCTTGAAGAGCTTGAAGCACAGCGCGGCCGCCTCGTCGAACAGGTCGCCCGCGATCAGGCCCTCGCGGAGGGCCTCCTCCCGCGAGATGTTGCGGTCGTGCTCCTCGTGCTTGGTCGTGGGGGTCAGGATGGGCCGCTCCAGGATCTGGTCCTTGCGCAGGCCCTCGGGCAGCGGGTTGCCGCACAGGTTGCGCACGCCGCGCTCGTAGTTGTACCAGGCCGAGGTCTTGGTGACGCCGGTGATGTAGCCCCGGACGATGAACTCGAGGGGCAGCTGCTGGCACTCCTTCACGACCATGACGTTGGGATCGGGGACGTCCAGCACGTGGTTGGGGGCCAGGTCCTTGGTTTTGTCGAACCAGAAGGTGGCGATCTGGTTCAGCACCTGCCCCTTGAAGGGGATGGTGCCCAGGACGCAGTCGAACGCCGAGACGCGGTCGGAGGTCACCAGGATGCGGCGGTCGCCCTGGGTGTAGCTGTCGCGCACCTTGCCCTGGTGGCGCTCGCCCTTCAGGGGCAGGTCGGTGGTGTCGAGGGTGAGCGCCAGCTCGGCCCGGATTCGGCTATCGTCAATCATGGCAGGGATCCTTGGAGGTTATGCGATGGAGGTTGTTTTACTGGAGTTTCGGAGGGTTACGACGTGCGGATAGAGAAAGCGGCCCGGGCAGACGCTGGCGCCGATGTCCCGGTGGCCGTAGACGCGCGTGGCGGGGATGTCGAAGTGCCGGCGCAGCAGGGTGGTCATCCGGGCGAGCGTTTCGATCTGCGCCGGGCTGGGCTTCTGGCGCTCGAAGTTGCCCAGCAGCATGACGCCGATGTTCCCCTCGTTTTCGCTGGAGACGTGGGCGCCCTCGTAGGAGAGCGAGCGCCCTTCCCAGACGCGGCCGGCGTAGTCGATGGCAAAGTGGTAGCCGATGTCCCCGTACCGGATCCGGGTGTGGGCCTCGAGCACGCCGTTCAGGTCGTCCATGACGCTGGCGCGGTCGGTGTCGCGCAGCACCAGGGCCCCCGAGTGGTGGACGGTGATGCGGCTGAAGAAGGCGGCCGGCTTGAGCTTGGCGGTGAGGGGGCGGCGGTTGGCCCAGACCGAGCGCCGGGTGAGGGAGACGGAGGAGGTGAGAAAGGCGAGGCTGAGCTCGTTGAGCCGGCGGGCGGCCAGGGCCCGGGGGGCGGCCAGGAGCAGCGGCGTCAGCAACAGTCCTTTGAGAAACTGGCGGCGGGTCTGGCCGGGGTTGGCAGGGGTGTCATCCATGGCGGGACTCGTTACAGGGTTTCGGGGTCGGTGAACAGGACGTCGGGCCGCAGGCTCCAGCCGCGCGCGGAGCCGAGGGTGCGGAGGCGGTCGTCGCAGAAATCCCGCAGCTCGCGGCGAAAGGCCAGCCGCCGGTCGCGTCCGGAGGCCGGGCCCAGGATCAGGCGGGCCGCGGCGCCGCTGCCCCGCAGGCCGAGCTGGCCGGAGCCGGAGGAGGCGTCCCACAAAACGGCCAGGGCGTCCAGGATCGCGGCGAGTCCGGGGAAGAGGGCCAGCTCGAGGAGATCGCTTTCGCGGCTCAGCAGCCGCGGCAGGTCCAGGGTCCAGGAGGGCCCGGGGCGGGCGGCGAGCCAGCGGTCGGAGCGCGCCAGGCCCGAGCCCATGACGAGCACGCGGCGGGCGGCCTGCGGCCGGCCCATCGAGCCGAGGGCCCGGGCCGTCAGGCGCGACAAGGAGCCCCGCCCGGCCGGCGGCACGGCCAGCTCCTCGGCGCGGCAGGCCACGCCGGCCGCCAGGTGGCGCAGGTCGCCGTTCTCGAGCACGCCCGCGGAGGCGCATAGCGCGAGAATGGCCTCAGCGAGGTTCTCGCGAGCGGTCGTCGGGTTTGCTTCCCAGATCATCCTTGGTTTCCTTGGGCGTGAGCGATTTGATGGCGGCGAGGAACTGTTCGACATCGGTGAACTGGCGGTAGACGGAGGCGAACCGGACATAGGCGACTTCGTCCAGGTCCTTCAGCTTTTCCATGACCTTGCGGCCGACGACGGACGTGGGCACCTCCCGCTCGAACTCGCTTTCCAGCTCGGCGATGATGGCGTCCACCAGGGTTTCGATCTGCTCCAGGCTCACGGGCCGCTTCTCGCACGCCCGCTTGACCCCGTTTCCGAGCTTGGTCCGGTCCAGGTCCTCGTGCCGCCCGTCCTGCTTGATCACCCGCAGGCGGGGCTTGACGACCTCTTCATACGTGGTGAATCGGTGAGCGCACTGCACGCATTCCCGACGCCGCCGGATCGCATCTCCGTTACGGGCCGTGCGGCTGTCGATCACCTTGTCCTCGAGAAATGCGCAACGCGGACAACGCATATGATTTCGCCGCCTCCATCCTTAAATAAGACAAATTAGCCCATGCTCCCATGCCCGTCAATAGAATAACCCTTTTTGACGAAAATCAGGGGGTCTTTATGCGTTGTCTTACGCTTACTCGTAATCGTACTCTTAATCCTGATCTTAGGATGGATTAGGATTTAAATTGATTTGCCTGCCCAAGAAATCGGTTGACTCGGTTACGGTATAAAACCATAATTCCAATGAGGGTTTTTAGAAACCAAGAATTTGCAAGTTTGGGGCAAAAGGGGAGATAGCAAATGAGCGATAAAATTCGCGAATCATCGCCTGTACCGCGGGGTTTTGCCTACATCGCGTTCTGGCAGTTTATGGGTTTTCTGTTGTTGATTGCCTTTATCTGGCTGAATGAAACGGTTAATCTGACCGCCCTGATCTGGGGTGAGGACTTGAAGGCCACGCCGAACATGTTCCGGGGGTTTCTGCTGACGTCCGCAGTCATCCTCACGGCCATTGTCACGGTGGGGAACGCCTATGAGCAGCAGAAGCGGGTCATTCGGGGCATGCTGACGGTCTGCTCCTATTGCAAGCGGGTTCGCCTCATGCATGAGGCCTGGGAGCAGATTGAAGAGTATGTGGCGCGCAAGTCGGACGTCACCTTCACGCACGGGGTTTGCCCGGAATGCTTTGACAAACATGCGGGCATGATCAAGCATCATCCGCCGACGGTCAACATGCCGCCGAAGCGGACGAAAGAGCCGTAGCCAGCTCCCGCACAAAGTCCGCCACAAGGGCCGGCAGCTCGGGTTTCCCCGCGTTTTCCTCCACGAGCCGCACCAGCGCGCTTCCCACCACCAGGCCGTCCGCCATCGGCGCCAGCAGGCGGACATCCGCGGCCGTGCGGATGCCGAAGCCCAGGCACACCGGCAGGCCGTGGGCCGCCTGGCGGATCGTTTCCATCTCCCCGCGGATCCGCCCGGGCTCCAGCTCTCCCGCGCCGGTCACGCCCGTGCGCGTGATCGCATAGAGGAACCCGCCCGCGCCCTCCGCAATCTGTTTCATGCGGGCGGGCGGCGTGGTGGGCGCGATCAGCCGGATCAGGGGAAGCCCGCCGCCCAGCGGCCGGGTGAACTCCTCCGCCTCTTCGGGCGGCAGGTCCACCACCAGGAAGCCGTCGGCGCCCGCGGCCCGGGCGTCGTCGCCCAGCTTCTCCAGCCCGTAATTGAGCAGCGGGTTGTAGTAGCTGAAAAGGATGATCGGCGTGGCCACCCGGCGGCGCAGCTCCCGCGTCAGGGCCAGCGCCCGCTTCACGGTCATGCCGCCCTTGAGCGCGCGTAGCGCCGCGGCCTGGATCACCGGGCCGTCCGAGGTGGGGTCCGAAAAAGGAACGCCCAGCTCCAGCACGTCGAGCCCGGCCTTGCACGCCGCCTCCAGGACGGCCAGGCTGGCATCGAAGTCGGGATCGCCCGCGGTCAGGTAGCCCACCAGCGCCTTGCGGCCGGCGGCTTTCAGGTCGGTGAAAACCCGGTCCAGAGGCGCGCTCATGATTCCATCCCCAGGCGGGCCATGCTGCGCATGGCGTGGTCCAGATCCTTGTCGCCGCGCCCCGAGAGGCAGACGCCGATCGTCTGCGAGGCGGGCCGGCGCTTCGCCTCGAGCAGGGCGGCGGCCAGGGCGTGCGAGCTTTCCAGCGCCGGAATGATGCCTTCCAGCCGCGCCAGCTTCCGGAACGCCTCGAGCGCCTGCCGGTCGGTGATGGCGGTGTAGCGCACGCGCCCCAGGTCCTTCAGCAGCGCGTGCTCGGGGCCCACGCCGGGATAGTCGAGCCCGGCCGAGACCGAGTGCGCCTCGGCCACCTGGCCGTCGGCGTCCTGCAGCAGGTACGACTTGGCCCCGTGCAGCACGCCCACGCGCCCCTTGCACAGGGTCGCCGCGTGATGCTCGGTGTCCAGCCCGTCGCCCGCCGCCTCGACGCCCAGCATCTCGACCGCCTCGTCCTGGAGGAACGGATAGAACAGGCCCATGGCGTTGCTGCCGCCGCCCACGCAGGCGGTCAGCAGGTCGGGCAGCCGGCCCGTCTCCTCCAGGAACTGGGCGCGGGCCTCGTCGCCGATCACCCGCTGGAAGTCGCGCACCAGCAGGGGGTAGGGGTGCGGGCCCGCCACGGTGCCGATCACGTAGAAGGTGTCGCGGACCTCGCCGATCCAGGCGCGCATGGCCTCGTTCATGGCGTCCTTGAGGGTGGCGGTGCCGCTGGACACGGAGCAGACCTCCGCGCCCAGCAGCCGCATGCGCAGCACGTTGGGCGCCTGGCGCTGGATGTCCTCCGCGCCCATGTAGATCTTGCAGGCCATGCCGAACCGGGCGGCCACCGTGGCCGTGGCCACGCCGTGCTGGCCCGCGCCCGTCTCGGCGATCAGCCGCGTCTTGCCCATGCGCCGCGCCAGCAGGCCCTGGCCCACGGTGTTGTTGATCTTGTGCGCGCCGGAGTGCGCCAGGTCTTCCCGTTTCAGGTACACGCGCGCGCCGCCGGCGTCCGCGGTGAGCCGGGCCGCGAAGTCGAGCGGCGTGGGCCGGCCCACATACTGGCGCAGCATGTCGCGGAAGCTTTTCAGGAAGGCGGGGTCGGCCATGGCCTCGCGCCGGGCCTGCTCGAGCTCGATCAGGGCCGGCATGAGGGTTTCGCCGACGTAGCGGCCGCCGTAGGGGCCGAAATGGCCCCGCTCGTCGGGGTAGGCGTAGTCGGGAGGACGCTTGCTCATGATGTTTTCTTCCGGGCCATCACCTGGCTGTAGCGGGCGTGGAGCTCGAGCAGCAGCGATTCGGTTGTCGGCCAGTCGATGCAGGCGTCGGTGATGGAGACGCCGTACTTCAGCTGCGAGGGGTCGGCGGCCATCGGCTGGGTGCCCCACTCGAGGTTGCTCTCCAGCATGATGCCGACGATCGACGGGGAGCCGGCCTCGAGCTGCTCCGTCACGTTGGCCAGCACCTCGGCCTGCTTGCCCGGGTCCTTGTTCGAGTTGCCGTGGCTGCAGTCGATGATGATCCGGACCGGCAGGCCGGCGGCCTTCAGGGCCCGCTCGCAGGCCTGGACCTGGTCGGCCGAATAGTTGGGCTTCAGGCCGCCCCGCAGCACCAGGTGGGGGTAGGGGTTGCCGGTGGCGCCGAAGACGGCCGGCCGGCCCAGCTCGGTGATGCCCAGGAAGTGGTGCGGCTGCGTGGCCGCCTTGATGGCGTTGATGGCCGAGGCGAAGCCGCCGTCCATGCTGTTCTTGAAGCCGACCGGCATCGAGAGCCCGCTGGCCAGCTCCCGGTGGGTCTGCGACTCGGCCGTGCGCGCGCCGATCGCGGTCCAGGAGATCAGGTCGCCCAGGTACTGGGGCGTGATCGGGTCCAGCGCTTCGTCGGCCGCCCCCAGGCCCATCTCCGCCACGTTGAGCAGGAAGCG
>CAIKKV010000150.1 GCA_903828035.1 uncultured bacterium | reverse complement strand
GCGCCTGTTGCAGCAGGTTGGCGCGCATCCGCCGGTCGGTTTGCCGCGCCGTCCACCAGGAGAAAAGCATTCCGGCGACCAGTATCGCCGCGATAGCGGGGAACAAGAGGGACTGGAACGCCTTGGCGGGGGTGCGGTTCTCGCTCATTGTTTCCGGTTCCCTTCGGCGCTCACGCGGGCATACTGCTCAGGCCGACCGGCAGGTCGTTGACTTAGGGATAGCGGGCTCATCACTATTTATATAATAGCAAAATCGAGGGGTACTGTCAGCTAAAAAGGGGGGAAGGGGAATCATTGCCTGTGTGAACGGATCCCGGGGGAACCGGCCGGGAAGGGGGTTATGACGGCGATGTTGCCCGGACCAGGGAATTGGGTTATCCTGCCGGACATGATGAACGAAACCCTTCAAGCGCTTCGTGATTTTGCCGCCACGCCCATGGGGAGGGTGGTCCTGGGCCTGGCCGCGATCGTGGCCCTGGCCCTCCTGCTTGTGCCGCTCTGGCGCTCCCTCCAATACCTGTTCAAGGCCTTGCTGTGGGGCTTGCTGGTCCTGGCGGTGCTGGCCCTCGCCGGGCTGGCCGTGTGGTTCTTCATGGAGCGGGAGTCGCCGGACCCGAAGCGCCGGGAGGCGTTCCGGCGCGAGGCGGCGGAGCTGGTGGAACAGGGAATCGGCACCAACTTCGGCAAGCTGTTTCCGGCGAACGGAGGGGCGAATGACGGCAGGTGACGGACAGGTGGGGCCCGTGGAGCCGGCGCGGCTGGAAGCGGTCATGCGCGAGTTGACGGAGGCGATCGGCGTCCGCCTGGCGGGGACGCCGGCGGATGCGGCGGCCGCGGCGGCCGTCGGGGCCGCCTTGCGGGAAAGCGGCGCCGGGGTGCGGACGGAGTCGTTTCCGGTGCGCGCCCGGGTGGTGGCGGCGGAGCGGCTCGAGATCCGGACCGGCGGCCGGTGGAAGGCGTTTCCGGCATCGCTGTTCAGCAACACGCCCGGAACCGGCGGCCAGCCGGCCGAGGCGCCGCTGGTCTTCTTCGAGTCGCCGGCCGAGTATCGCCGGCCCGACTTGTCGCACTTGCGGGGCAAGGCCGTGGTGCACCTGGGCTGTCACATCGAATCGCGCGAGGCCTACCGGCGCCTCATGGAGGCGAAGCCCGCGTTCCTGCTGTTCGTGGATGTGCGCTTTCCGGGCGGCACGCCGCTGGCCGACGGCATGTTTCCCGCCTACACGGAGGCGCTGGGCGCGGTGCCGGTGATGAACGTGGCCTACCGCGATGCGTGGAACTGGCAGCGCGAGGGCGCTTCCGCCGCCCGCTTGTGCGTGGCCGGCGGCATGGAGGAGGCGCAGTCGGAGAACGTGATCGCCGAGCTGCCGGGGAGCGATCCCGACGCCGGCGTCCTGGTCCTGGGCGCGCACCATGACACCCAGGCCGGCTCTCCGGGCGCGGACGATAACGCCAGCGGCGTGGCCGGGCTGGTGGAGCTGGCCCGGGTGCTGGCGCCCGTGCCGCGCCTGCGCACGATCCGGCTGATCAGCTTCGGCGCCGAGGAGCAGCTCTCGGTGGGCAGCGCCGCCTACGTCCGCCGGCATCGCGACGAGATTGCCCGGTCCGTGCGGCTCATCTTCAATCTGGACAGCATCGGCTCCGGCCTGGGGTGGACGGAGATCTGGTGCAACGGGCCGGACGAGCTGGACGGCGTCGTGGCCGGCTGGTTCGAGCGGGGCGGCCTGTATCCCAGCATCAAGCACGGGATCATTCCCTATTCCGATCATTTCCCCTTCGTGGCGGCCGGCGTTCCGGGCGTCTGGATGTGGCGGCCCAACTGTTCCAACGGGCGGTTTTTCCATCACCGGCCGGACGACGATATGTCCCGCGTCAGCCCGGCCCGCATGGCCGCGCACCTGGACGCCCTGGCCGCGGGGATGGCGGAGCTGGCGCAGGCCGCGACGCTTCCCTTTTCGCGGGCCATGCCGGAAGACCGGAAGGCCCAGGCGGATCTCCTGTGGCAGGACCTGTTTGGCGGCTGGTGACCCCAAATTGTCTGGTTTTATCATTGCGTAGCGGGTAGAATGCCGGCAACCACTGAAGGACCGGAACGTATGCCTGTGAAAACCGTTGACGAGGCGGCCGCGAAGCCGCTGACCGCTTTTTCCGCCGTGGTGATGACCGCCCAGGGCTTGCGCGACGATTTCGAGCGCCATTTGCGCTATACCCTGGCGAAGGATCGCGCCCACGCCACGGACCGCGACCGCTATGAGGCGCTGGCGCGGTCCGTCCGCGACCGGCTCGTCGAGCGGTGGATCAAGACCCAGCGCACCTACCAGCGGCGCAATCCGAAGCGGGTGTATTACCTGTCCGTCGAGTTCCTGCTGGGCCGCCTGCTCGGCAACAACGTGATCAACCTGCAGCTGGAGGACCAGTGCCGGGAGGCGCTGTCGTCCATCGGGCTGGACTGGAACTCCCTGCGCGACTACGAGACGGACGCCGGGCTGGGCAACGGCGGCCTCGGCCGGCTGGCCGCCTGCTTCATGGACGCCATGGCCACGCTGGGGCTTCCCGGCATGGGCTACGGGCTGTTCTATGACTATGGCATTTTCAAGCAGCGCATCGTGGATGGCGCCCAGGTGGAGGAGCCCGACCGCTGGCTGAAGGATGGCTACCCCTGGGCCCTGATCCGGCGCGAGTACACGTATGAAGTGCCGTTTGGCGGCATGGTGGAGACGGTGCAGCAGGACGACGGCCCCGCCTACCGCTGGGTGGCCGCCAACTCCGTCATCGGCGTGGCGCACGATATCCCCATCATCGGCTACGGCGGCAAGACGGTCAACACGCTCCGCCTCTGGTCGGCCCACGCGGCCGACGAGTTCAACCTGGAGGATTTCAACCGCGGCTCGTATGTCGACGCCGTGGAGAACAAGGTGCGGGCGGAGAACCTGACCAAGGTGCTCTATCCGAACGACGCCATCACGGAAGGCAAGGAGCTGCGGCTGAAGCAGCAGTATTTCTTTGTCTGCTGCTCGCTGCAGGACATCCTGCGGCGGTTCGTGCAGGATAACGGCCGGGCCTGGCAGAAGCTGCCGGCCAAGGTGTTCGTCCAGCTGAACGACACGCATCCCGCCCTGGCGATTCCCGAGCTGATGCGCCTGCTGATGGACCGCGAAAAGCTGCCGTGGGACAAGGCGTGGGAGCTGACGTCGGCCTGCATGGGGTATACGAATCACACCGTGCTGCCCGAGGCGCTCGAGCACTGGGGCGTGCCGCTCTTCGAGCGGATGCTGCCCCGCCACCTGCAGATCATATACGAGATCAACTCCCGCTTCCTGCGCCAGGTTTCGCTGGCCTACCCCGGCGACACCGCCCGGCTCCAGCGGATGAGCCTGTTTTCCGAAGGGGCCGAGAAGCAGGTCCGCATGGCGAACCTGGCCATCGTGGGGTCCTGTTCCGTCAACGGCGTGGCGGAGCTGCACAGCCGCATCCTGCGCGAGCGGCTGTTCAAGGATTTCGCCGAGCTGCGGCCCGGCCAGTTCAGCAACAAGACCAACGGCATCACGCAGCGCCGGTGGCTGCTGAAGGCGAACCCCGGGCTGGCGGCGCTGATTACCGAGTCGATCGGGCCCGGCTGGATCACGAACCTGGACGAGCTGCGGAAGCTGGAGGCGTTTCTCGACGACGAGTCCTTCCTGATGCGCTTCCACGCGGTCAAGCAGGCCAACAAGAAGGCGCTGGCCGCGCTGATCCTCTCGACCGTCGGCGTGGCGGTCTCCCCGGACTCCCTCTTCGACGTGCAGGTCAAGCGGCTGCACGAGTACAAGCGCCAGCTTCTGCTGGGCCTCTACATCGTGGTGCTGTACAACCGGCTGGTGGCCAACCCCAAGATGGACATCCACCCCCGGACGTTCATCATCGCCGCCAAGGCCGCGCCGGGCTACCTCATGGCCAAGCGCATCATCCGGTTCCTGCACGCGGTGGCGGAGGTGGTCAACGGAAACCCGGCCCTGGGCAACAAGCTCAAGGTGGTGTTCCTGCCCGACTACCGGGTGTCGCTGGCCGAAAAGATCATTCCCGCGGCGAACCTCAGCGAGCAGATTTCGCTGGCCGGCACCGAGGCCTCGGGCACGGGCAACATGAAGCTGATGTTGAACGGGGCGCTGACGATCGGGACGCTGGACGGCGCCACGATCGAGATCCGCGACGAGGCGGGCGAGGAGAACCTCTTCCTCTTCGGCATGACGGCGGAGGAGGCCGAGCAGCGCCGGGCGGGCTACAGCCCCCGCGCCACGGCCAAGGCCGACTCCGAGATCCACCTGGCGCTGGAGCGCATCCGCAAGAACGTCTTTTCGCTGATCCGGCCGGGCGAGTTCGACCCGATCCTGCGGTCGCTGCTCGACGAGGGCGATCACTACATGCTGCTGGCCGACCTGCGCAGCTACATCGAGGCGCAGGAGCGGGTGGACTCTTTGTACCGCCGCCCGCTGGAGTGGAACCGGATGGCCCTGATCAACGTGGCCCGCTCGGGCAAGTTTTCGGCCGATCGCACGATCCGGCAGTACGCCTCCGACATCTGGAAGGTGGAGACCTGCCCGGTGGAGGAGTCGTCCGGCGACAGCGGCGCCCGCCGCGGCGCCGGCGGAGACGGCGCGTGAGGGCGCTGGTGGTGTTTTTTTCGCGGACCGGGCGCACCCGCAAGGCCGCGCGGGCGCTGGCGGGGCTTCTGGGGGCGGAGACGGAAGAGCTCGTGGAGCGGGGGGTCGAGCGCGGGGGCGTCATGGGCTATCTCCGGAGCGGCCGGGACGCGATGAAGAAGCGCCCCGTGGAGCTGGAGCCGCTGCAGCACGCGGCGGCGGGCTATGACCTTGTGGTGCTGGGCAGCCCCGTCTGGGCGTTCACGCTATGCCCGGCCATCCGCTCGTTTCTGGAGTCGCACGGCGGCGAGATCCGGAAGGCCGCCTTTTTGTCGACGCACGGCGGGGGCGGGCCGGCCAGAAGTTATGCGGAGGCGGAGGCGCTGCTGGGAAAGCCGCTTGCGGCCACCCTGGCGCTGAAGGATCGGCTTGTCGATGCCGGCGAGGCGGAGGCGGATCTGGCGGCCTTCGCCAAAAAGCTGGCGGATGGATAGAGGGTCATTCGGAGGAGGGGCGGGGTTATGCAGATGCTGGACAAGAAGGAGCTGGTGCGGATCTGCCGCATCAAGGTGGAGGAGTTTTCCCGGAACCAGCCCCGGGTGCCGTTCCGGGTGGTCAGGGACTCGGCCGAGATGGGCGAGCGGATGGCGCACGAGCTGACGGACCTCGTCTCGGCGAACAACAAGGCGGGAAAGCCGACCCGCGCCATCGTGCCGTGCGGCCCCATGGCCTGGTATAAGCCCTTCGCGCGGATCGTGAACGAAGGCCACCTTTCGCTTCGGAACCTGACCGTGTTCCATATGGATGAATGCCTGGACTGGCAGGGGCGGCTGCTCCCGAAAAGTCATCCGCTAAATTTCCGCTCGGTGATGGAAGAGGTATTCTACGGGCCCGTCGCTCCCGCCCTTGCCGTCCCGGAGGCGCAGCGCTTCTGGATGCAGCCGGACCTGCTGGCCCCTTATCGCGAGGCGTTCTGGTCGGCGCCCGTCGATCTTTGCCTGGGCGGGTGGGGCCAGGACGGCCATATCGCCTATAACCAGGCGCGGCGCGAGCCGTTCAGCCCGGTTTCCCTGGACGAGCTGCGGAATGCCGAGATGCGCGTCCAGAACAACAACTGGGACACCGTGCTGGCCCTGGCCCAGCGCAATTTCGGGGCCGCCTACCAGCTGGTGCCCCCCATGTCGTGCACGATTGGCGTCAAGGAGTGCCTCTCGGCCCGGCGCGTGCGCGTCTTCAGCGACACGGGCGCCTGGAAAATGACCGCCTTCCGCGCGGCCCTCTTTGCCCCGCCCTGCACGGAATATCCCCTCACGCTGCTGCAGGAGCATCCCGACGCCCTGGTGACCGCCACCCGCGAGACGGCCGAACATCCGCTGTCGGTCCATCCCGAATGGGAGTTTCCAGGCGTTTCCGGCTAGGAAAGTTTAAAATTTTCTTTACGTATCATGGTCCTCATGTAATATTATGTTACATGAGAGAGGAGCGTGATCATGAAAGCGAAAGAGAAGCCGATTGAAAAAAGTGCGGATCTGATTGATATGGAGGAAGCCATCGGGCTTCTGAAGACCACGCGCCAGACTTTTTACCGCTGGCTCCGCTCGGGCAAGTTCAAGGGCATGAAGGTGGGGCGGCAGTGGCGCTTCTACCGTGAAGATATCGAGCGTTTCCTGAAGGGGGAAGAGCCGCGCATTGAGGTGTCCGGCAGTTTGAAGCCGCTGGCGGCGGCGCTTGGGAAGCGGCTGGCGGAAGCGGGCAAGCCCCTGAAGCCTGCGGAGGGAACCCCCACGGTTGAGCAGGTGGTGAACCTGATGATTAAGGCCGCGATAGCCTTGCGCGCCAGCGACCTGCATCTGGAGATGCAGGCTGTGGCGGACGGGGATAGCCCGCGGGGCGCGCTTCGGTTCCGCATCGACGGCGTGTTGCAGGTGGCGGCGGAGTTTGAGGGGGGGCTGCTGCGTCCGCTCATTGAGCGCTGGAAAGTGATGGGTGCGGCCAATGTTCTCGAAACGCGTGTGCCCCAGGATTGCCGGATCAAGCTGAGTTTGGACGGACAGCTGATGGACATCCGTGCCTGTTTTATTCCCGCCACGCTGGGCGAGGCGCTGACGGCGCGGTTTCTGGATCCGAAGCGCGGGCCCCTGACGCTTGACCGGATGCGTTTCGCGCCGCGGGACCGCCAGGCGGTGGATCGGTTCCTGGCGTTGCCCTGGGGCCTGATGGTGGTCTCCGGGCCAACCGGCTCGGGCAAGACCACGGCCTTGTATGCCTGCCTCCAGCAGTGCGTGAGGCCGGAGATCAAGGTGATGTCCGTGGAAGACCCGGTGGAATACATCCTTCCCGGCGTGATCCAGATGCAGGTGCGGGCGGCGGACGGGCTGACCTATTCCGCGGCCTTGCGGTCGATCATGCGCAGCGATCCCGATGTCGTGATGATCGGGGAATTGCGCGACAAGGAGAGCATGGTCATGGCCCAGCAGATGGCGCTGACCGGGCACCTGGTCATGACCGTGATGCACACCCAGAATGCGGCGCAGGTACTGACCCGGATGGTGGAAGCGGGGAGCGACCCCTTTAACGTGGCGGGTTCCGTGAAGCTGATTGTGGGGCAACGGCTGGCGCGCTCCTTGTGCAAGGCGTGCAGCGTGGAAAGCAGGCCGAGTCCCGAGGAATTGAAGCGGGCGAAGGAATTGGCCGAGGCCGGCGGGCTGGGGTGGGAGGCGCTGCCAAAGACGTTTCGCCAAGCCAAAGGGTGCGCCGAGTGCCGGCAAACCGGCTATCGCGGCCGCACGGTCATTGCCGAAGCGCTGGAGGTCACGCCCGCCATCGTCACGGCGCTGCACCAGGGCGCCTCGGCGGGGGAGTTGCAGGCCGTGGCCGTCAAGCAGGGCATGACCACGCTGGCGGCCGATGGAATCCGTCGCGCGGCGGCGGGGGAGACCACGCTGGACGAGATTTTCCGCATGCTTCCAGGCTAACGGCGGGGTGCGGATTTGAGGCTGGCCACGCGTTCAGTCAAAATGGTAATTAAAGAATACAGCAGAAGGGCAGGTCCGGCATGATGGAGGGGAGGCAGGCGGCGGAGGGTGTGGACTATGTGGAGATCGCGCCGGCAACGGCGGCTCATCCGCGCAACGATTCCGCGACCCTTGCGGAGCTGGCGGACGGCTCGTTGCTGATGGCCTGGATCCAGATGCATGCCAGCGCCTCCGGCGGCCACGACGAGGCGCCCTCCAGCATCGCCTCGATGCGCTCGACCGACGGCGGCCGCCACTGGGGCGAGCCCCGCATTGAAATCGCGCCGGAGGCCGGCGACCTGAATGTGTATAACCCCAGCCTGATCGTCCTGCCCGATGGCGAGGTGCTGTTCTTTTACCTGAAATACCATCATCTTGTCTGGAACGAGCCGTTGCAGGCCTCCGGCCTGATCCGCCGCTCCCGCGACGGCGGGCAGACGTGGTCGGAGCCCGTCGCGCTCTGGGACCATCAGCCCCGCGGCGGAGCCAACCACACCTTTACCTTGCTGGCCTCCGGCCGGCTCCTGAAATCCGTAGAGCATGTTCCCGTGTGGGGTTCTTATCCCAAATGCGTCTCCAGCTCGGGCGCCTATGTCAGCGATGACGGCGGGCGGACCTGGCGGGAGCCCGGCTGCTGGGTCACGCTGCCGCTCCGCGGCACGATGGAGAGCCATGTCGCCGAGACGCACGGGGGGCTCCTCGTCATGGCCATGCGCAACCAGCTCGGGTCGGTGTTCCTCTCCCGCTCGCGCGATGCGGGGCTGACCTGGAGCAAGCCGCAGACCTCCGGGCTCAGCTGCGGGGAGTCGATGCCGAGCCTGACCCGCATCCCGACCACGGGGGACCTCCTGCTGATCTGGAACAACTCCGAGTTTGATCCGACGTTCGATCACCAGGGCCGCCGCTCCCCGCTGGCCAGCGCGATTTCGCGGGACGGGGGCGCCACGTGGATCCACCGGAAGCGGATCGAGGACGATCCCGCCATCGAGTTCAGCAACGTGGCCTGCTCCTTCACCCGGGCCGGGAAGGCGATCGTCACCTATTTCACCTCGCGGATGGCCAACCCCGATCCGCCCGGGAAGCTCGGGCGCGCGGCGATGTCCCTGAAGGGCGCGATCGTCGACCTCGACTGGTTTTACGCGAGCTGAATGTAATCGTTGGAGCCGTAGCGGAAGTTGATGCGGCGGCGCTCCAGGCGCGAGACGTCGGCGGCGAGGCACATCATGGCGCTCAGGTAGCCGGCCTTGGCGTTCTGCCCCGGCACATAGGTCCGGTCTTGCATCATCCGCAGCAGCTCGAAGGCGTGGCCCTTGTCGCCGCCGCCATGTCCCGAGCCGTCGGTCACGATGGCGTGCTCGGTTTCCTTGTCGGTCCGGTTGTCGTAGGCGGCGACCTTCATCCGGTCGATATCTCCCCAGACGCAGCCCTGGGTGCCGTTGATGGCGAGGTTGCGGCTGCCGCGCGAGCCGCCGACATTCAGCGCCATCAGGAAGTTGGCCACGGCTCCGTTTTCGTACTCGATGTTGACGGTCTGGACGTCGGTGATGTCCTTCTCGGTATTGTAGACGCAGGCTCCGCCATCCGCGAGAAAGCGGTGGAGCCGCTTGTCGCCGGCTTCGCCGAGGGCGTCGTTGCGGGGCGTGTGGTAGTAGTTGCAGTCGCCGCCGACCTTGCACGTGTCGCAGGACTCCGGCAGGGAGGGGTTGGGGTTGAACATGAGCCGGTTGCCATAGGAGTTCAGGGAGACGGGGCGGCAGCCGACCATCCAGTTGAGGATGTCGATGTCGTGGCAGCACTTTTCCAGCATGGCGCCGCCGCTGGTGCGCTGGAGCCGGCGCCAGGCGCTGCGCATGAAGAGCGAGGAGGTGGTCCAGCGCACGTGCTCGTGCGCCTCGATGGAGCAGACCGCGCCGACGGCGTTGGCGCGGACCAGGGCGTGGATGGCCTTGTAGAACGGGGCCGAGCGCAGCACGAAGCCCAGCAGCGTGCGGCCGCCGCTGGCGCGCTCGGCGTCCAGGATCCGCTCGCAGTCGCCCTGCGTGGTGGCGAGGGGCTTCTCCAAGGCGATGGGCAGGCCGCGTTCCAGAAAAGGGACGGCATGGTCGGCGTGCAGGTGGTTGGGCGAGCAGATGACGACGCCGTCAAGGTCCGGGTGATGGGCGTGGAGGTCGCGCCAGTCGTCATACTCAGCGGGCGTGCCGGAGAGCTTGGCCTGCGCGATCATCGCCTTGCGCGTCGCGGCGTTCGGGTCGGCGAGGGCCGTGATTTCGATCTCGTCCGAGGTGGCGTATTGCTCGGCGTAGGCGACGCTGCGGCCGCCGGTTCCGATGAAGCCGAGTTTAAAGCGCTTGGGGGAAGAAGCGGGCGCGGTCATGAGGGAGCTCCTTTGGGAATAGAAGCATCATGGAATCGCGGCTTGTATCGGGTCAAGCGAATTTAACGTTCAAGCGCCCCTGCGCCGCCGCGGGTTGTTGCCTGGACGAGAGGCCTAGCAGCTTGTTTGCGTCCGCATCCAGCAAAGAGGAGGCGGAGAGATCGGCGCCGGGGTGTCCTTTCGCCGCGCCGACCGCCAGGCATTTCATGCCCGCCGCGCGGGCGGCCTCCACGCCGGCCGCCGCATCCTCGACCACCAGGCAGTGGCGAGGGGCGATGCCCAGCCGCTTCGCCGCAAGAAGGAAGACCTCGGGGTCCGGCTTGGAGTTTTTGATATGCGTGCCATCGACAACCACATCGAAGGCGTCCGCAAGCCCGATGCGCTCGAGAATGGGAACGGCGTTCCGGCTGGAGGAGCCGATGGCCATCCGGATCCCGCGTTCGCGCAGCTGATCGATTAGGATCAGGACTCCGGGAAGGATGTCGCGCGAGGTCAGCTTGCCGAGAAGCTTCCGGTACTCGTCGTTTTTATGCTCGGCCAGGGCGGTCTGCTCGGCCGCCGAATAAATCCGCTTGGACTTTTTCAGGATGATCTGAAGGCTCTCCATCCGGCTTACGCCGCGAAGCTGGTGATTGATTGTGCGGTCGAACGGAATGCCTTTGGCGTCGGCCAGGTTCTTCCAGGCCTGGTAGTGGAACTCGTCGGTGGAGACGATCACGCCGTCGAGGTCGAAGAGGACCGCGCGGATCGGTCCGACCGGCGGCGGCGGAAGACGCGTTTCCGGAATCCGCCACGCACCTGTCCGGCGAAGCGTGGCGCCCGGCCGGATCATGATTTTTTGTCCGTTGATTTCCAGCGCCACCGGATGCGGGCCGGATTCGGCACGAATCGTCAGCACCGTGGGGGTAATGGCGAACCGCAGCCGGAGCCCGCGATAGAGCGTGCTGAACGCCAGCGCTTTCCAGTGGCGGGGAAGGCGCGGGTTGATGGCCAGGTGGTCGGCCTGGACGCGCACGCCGCCGAAGCCGGCCACGAGCGCCATCCAGCCGGCTCCCAGGCTGGCCGAGTGGATGCCCTCGTCGGTGGTGGCCCCGCGCTTCTTCCCGTCGATGTCGCAGGTCATGCGCAGGTAGGGATACGCCTTTTCCGGCCGCCCGCAATCGAGGCTGAAAAGCACGTGCAGGGCCGGGGAAAGGCTGGAGTCGTGGAGGGTTACGGGATAGTAGCGGTTGAAGTTGCGGAGGAAGACCCCGGGACCGCTCCGCTCCGGCAGCAGGTGAAGCATCAGGAGCACGTCGGCCTGCTTGATCTGCTGGCGGGGGTGGCGGAAATAGCCGTCGAACTCCTCGTAAAGGCCGGTGGCGGGATCGAAGTTGATTTGCAGGTGTCGGGCGATTTCGCGCCACCGCTTTTGCTCGGATGCCGTGATGCCATGCGTGATCTTGAACCGGCGGTAGAGATCCGGATGGCGGGTCCGGCACCGGTCGAGCAGTTCGTCGGCCCAGCGCAGGTTCCACGCCGCCATGGCGTTCGTGTAAACGCTGTTGTTTACGCCGGAGTGATATTCGTCCGGACCGATGATGGTGCGGATCTGCCAGCTGTCGCCGGTTTTGCTTTTGCGGGCCACCGACGCCCAGTACCGGGCCGTGCCGGCGGCGATGTCGAGCGCCGGGCCGTGGAGAAGGGCGTCGCGGCCCGTGGCCCGGATGTGCTGGTGATAGCCCATGGCCACGTCGGCGGTGATGTGCACTTCCTGCTCGCCGCCTTTCCAGCGGAGGTAGCCGCCGCCCCGGGGAATCCACTTGGGGCATTCTTCCAGCCCGGTGTCCGCCGATTCCCACGGGAAGCGCGCGCCTTCCGCTCCGCTTTTCCTCGCGTGTCTCGCCGCCGCGCCGAGCCGGTCGTGCCGGTACTGGAGAAGCGACTCGGCGACCTCGGGAAACTGCTGGCTGAAGAACGGCAGCATGTAGATTTCGGTGTCCCAGAACACGTGCCCGTTATAGCCCGGCCCGGAGAGGCTCTTGGCCGGGATGCTGGCGCTGAGGCCGAGGCGGGGGTTGGTGAGCGAGGCCGACTGAAGCAGGTGGAAGACGAAGAATCGCGCCATCATCTGGGCGGTGCGGTCGCCCGCGATCCGGATGTCGGCCTTCCGCCAGTACGCCGCCCACTCGTCGGCCTGCTCCCGGGCCAGTTCATCGAAGCAGGGACAGGCGTCGGATTCGGCCCGCGCCGCGGCGAGGGGCGCCTTTCCGCGAAGACGGCTGTGCAGGCTGACGGTTTTTTCAAGCGTGTAGGAAATGCCCCGCGCGGCCTTGAAGGAAAGCGAGGTGCCGACACCGCCTGTTTTATCGAAAGGCCGGAAGCCGTTCGACGGAGACAGGAACCGGTGCGTCGCGGCGACGGCTACGGTCACGCCGCTTTGGAGCGTGCGGACGGAAACCCACATTTCGCTTCCAGCGGCGCCGGATTCCAGGGTTTCGGTCTGGACCACGCCGTCCGGATAACCGGTGGCGGAATCGATGAAAGACTCCACCGTCAGGAGGCCCGAGTAATTCAGCGGGGTGAGGGTGTAGCGGATCGCCACGACGTGGGGCCGCGCCTGGCTGACCAGGCGCCGGGAGACGAGCCGCGTCCGCTTTCCGTCGGCGCCTTGGAAGCAGGCGGTGCGCTCGAGCGTGCCGCGCCGCATATCCAGCGTGCGCGTCTCATTTATCGGGACAATGGAAGGATCGGCGAGGAGGGTGTCGCCGGCCCGGACGCGAAGAGGAAGCGCGTGGGGAAGGCTGGCCAGGCGGGACGGGCGGAGGGCCTTGAGGGGCTCCCCGGCGAGGCGGGTCGGCCGGTCGTAGATTTCGGCCATCAGGGTCATGGGACTGGACGGGGAGCCGGGGAGCGCCTCGTCCGGAGCGCCCCGGACGCCCAGCAGGCCGTTGCCGAGCGTGAAGACGCTGGCCCAGTAGGCCTGGGATCCGGGGGTGATGGAGGAGGCGGTGATCCGCCATCCGCTTCGGTCGGGGACCAGGCAGGCGGGAGCGGGGGAAAGGGGGGCCATTTTTGCGGGCCGGGTCATCGGGCCCCTCCGGCCGGCTCGAAGGCGAGGAGGTTCGGGCGGCCGTCGGCCATCTCGATCATGTCCTGGAGCAGCAGGTTCCATCCCACGAAGCCGCCTTCGCGGCCGGCCGACTGGCTGGCGGAGGGCGCGAGAGGCCGGCCGGTTTCGGCGTCGTAGTTTTCGTGGAGCGAGCCGCAGAAGGCGATGTCGGCGAGATACAGGCGGGCGAGCCGCTTCACGAGCGCCGCCGCCTCCGCGGTGAATCCGTAGTTCACCAGGGCCATGAAATAGAAATAGTTCGCGATCGGCCAGACGGGCCCCTGCCAGTTGGAGTAGGGGACGATCATGTTGACGTTGTTGTATTCCGGATCCTGTTTCGACAGGGTCCGCAGGCCGTGGGGCGTCAGCAGGTGCTCGTCGTTCCACAGGTAGCGGCGGATCATGGCCGAGGCGCGCTCCGCGGGAACGATCCCGGCCCAGAGCGGCACAAAGTTGGAATACGAGACCCGCTCCTGCCAGAGGTGCGTGCGGCAGTTCACATTCCAGTAGGATTCCTTTTCGCCGTCCCACAGCTGCCCGTTGATGGCCTTTTTCAGGGCCGAGGCTTCCTGGTGGAAAACAGCCGCGTCGTCATTGCGACCCAGGGCCTGCGCGATCCGCTCGAGCGCCCGGTATTCCCGCCACTGGAAGGTGTTCACGTCGCAGGCGGCGATGTGGGGGGCGATGTCGGGATCGTTGCCCACCGCCGGATTGTTGTCGGCGCCGGATTGCATGGCGTCGTCCCAGGCGAACAGGCCGTACTCGGGGTTGTAATGCGATTTTTTTCGACGCGTGGCGATGGCGACGATCGAGGCGTAATGCTCCTCCACCCAGTCGTAATCGCCCAGCAGGCGGGCGCCCAGTTCGACGCCCTGGGCCAGGAACGGCTTCATCGTGAGGGAGGCGTGGCCCGGGGTGGGGCCCTCCGGCTTGACGCACGCGGAGATCTCGCCATCCGGCAGCGCGGCGGAGAGGAAGTTGAGCGCCCAGTATTTGAGGAACTCGGGCCGGGCCGGCGTGCGCGCGGCGAGGTGGGCGGCGATGAAGAATCCGTCCCAGTCCCACTGCTGCTGGTAGAAGCCGCCCGGGATGCAGTAGGGATATTTGATGAAGCCGGCGGGCGGCTTGGTGACGCCGGGGCGTAGCCGGTCGAAGTGGCCGAGCAGCTCCCGGATTTCGGGGTTATCGTTGAGGCGGTTGGTTGTCACCGGCGAAGCGCTCCATTCCCAGGGTTGAACAGGATCCGTCAGCCGCCCCGGGCCGCGAGGATTTCGACATTGGACCGCGGCACCACCACGTCGGCGCCGTTCTGAAGATGGACCGACAGCACGCGTACGCGCGAGCCGCTGGCGATCACGACGGGCTCCTCCGGCAGGGCCGTGACCAGGCCGATCTGCCCGAAGTTCGGACGGCGGATCAGCCGGACGCGCGCGCCGATCTCGAGCCCGTGCGCGGTCGGGATGGGCGCGGCGGCGGCGGAGTCGCCGGGGGAGCCGGGGACGATCACCTCGGGGCGGATGACCCCCGCCCGGATCTGCGTGGCGCCGTTGATGGAGGCCGTGCGCCCGCCCAGCGAGCGGAGAAGGTCGGCGGTGCGCGCGGGCATGGTCAGCGGGCCGAACCCCTCGGTGACCATGACGGCGAACGGGATGTTCTCCTCGCCGGTGATGGCCACGCCGATGTTGAAGCCCAGGAAGTCCATGAGCTCGGAGTCCACGATGCCGGCGCCGATCAGCCCGACGACGCCATGCGCCGCCGCCGCCGCGAGGGCGGAGCCCGCGATCAGCCCGGGGTGCGCCAGGATTTTTCCGCGATGGGCTTCGCCGATGGCCTCGCCGGTCAGCTGGTTGCCCTCCGCCATCCAGCACAGCTCGCCCAGGTGCTCGCCGCCCACGCCGAAGATGCCCTGGATGAGCGCGCCGGTGGCCTCCACGACGGCGCCCTCCTCGGGAATGATTTCCGCGATCGTCCCGGCGAGGTAGGCGGTGCAGCCGACGGAGCGCGGGCTGCCGCGGATGCCGATGTTGCCGGAGAGCTTCGAGATGTATTCCACCGTGCCCGCCCGGGGGCTGCGGCAGCGGTTGACCATCAGGCCGAACCAGACGCTCCGCTCGGCCAGCACCTCCCCGGTGGCGACCGCGTCGCCCTCCTTCAGCCGGCAGAAGGCCTGGAGCTGCTCGGGGGGGCAGCCGATCGCCTGCGCCGCATGGACCGTGGCCAGGGCGCCCAGCACGCTGGCGCGCGCGAGGATGTCGTCCGGCCGCACGGCCTGCCCGACGCTCACGAGCACCTCGCCCTTGATGGGCAGCCGCCGGCTGCGGCGCACCGTCGTGTGGTCGCTGACAATCAGGCCGGGCGTGAAGGCTGTACCCATATTCGTTCCTAGTCCAGGCTCAGGCCGAGCGCTTCGTAGTCGCGCCGGCGGTTGGCGGCATTGGTGTCCGGATCCGGGGAAAACAGGATCGGCCGGCAGCGGGCGTCGAGCAGCAGGCCCGCTTCGCCCCCGGCCACCTCTGCTTCGAAGGCCTTGCCCCGGCCGCGGCCCGCGTCGAAGGCGCGGTGCGGCTTGATCACCACCCGGGCCTTCTGCCCCGTCTCCAGCGGCAGCCGGCGCAGCTCCCCCGCCGCCAGGACGTGGCTCTCCGTGCGGCCGGAGGGTCCGCTGAACTCGACCTCCATGACCTGCCGGCCCGCGTGGGCTTCGCCGACCGGGGCGATCGAGGTTCCCAAAGGCACGAGGCAGTCGTTTTCAACCACCTGGCGGGCGGCCTCCGGGGCGAGCTGGGCCATCACCCCGAGCTGGGGCATCATGAAGATGCTGTCGACGGAGAGCTCGGTGACGCCTTCCAGCGCGAAGCCGTCCAGCAGGATGAGGGCCGCCTGCGCGCGCAGGGGCGCGTGGCTGATCACGCCGCCCGAGCCGATGCACAGGTCGAGCGTGAGCAGGTCGATGAGGCCCTTCTTCCCCTCGGCGAAGAGGGAGGAGAGGTCCTTGGTGGTGCCCGTTCCCTGGAGGTGCGAGGCGAGCGCCCGGTGGTGGTCGAGCGAGAGGCGCAGCGCCTCGCGGGAGACGGCCTGCTCGATGTAGAGCTCTTCCAGCGTCTCGGGAATGGTGGTGGGCCGGATCATCTTGTTGCGCAGGATGTCGCGCAGCGTGGAGGCCTTGAACCGAAAGGGCAGCCAGCGCAGGATGTTCTCGGTGCCGCACTCGGCCAGCACGTTGCACAGGCTGTAGCTCATGCCGTAGTTGGCGCTGACCGTGCGGTGGAACTGGCCCGAGAAGACGCTGAACACATCGGTCGTGGCCCCGCCGATATCCACCGCCAGCACGTTGCGCTTTTGGGCCTCGGCCACGTTGCGCACGATCAGCCCCACGGCGTTGGGGGTGGCCATGATGTCGGCCGACGCCATCGCCATCAGCTTTCCGTAGCCGGGCGCCTGCTGCATGACGTGCTGCAGGAACAGCTCGTGGATGGCGTGGCGCGCCTCGCCCAGGTCCTCGCGGTCGATCGAGGGGCGAACGTTGTTGACGAAGCGCAGCGAGGCGATGCCGCCCAGCATCTCGTTGACCAGCTCGCGCGCCTCGGGGTTGCCCGCGTAGATGACGGGCAGGGCGAAGGAGTGGCCGAAGCGGGGCTGGGGCCGGGCCGCGCGGATGATCTCGGCCAGCATCTCGACGTGGCGGCGCGTGCCGCCGTCCACGCCGCCGGTCATGAGGATCATGTCCGGCCGCCGGCGGCGCAGCGAGTCGATCTGCTCGTGGGCCTCGCGCGGGTCGTCGATGGACAGCGCGTCCACCACGATGGCGCCGGCGCCGAGGGCGGCATGCTGCGCGCTCTGGACGGTGATGCCGGAGATGACGCCGGTCACGCCCATCTGCAGGCCGCCCCCCGCGCTGGAGGTGGAGAAGTAGACGTCGACGCCGTCCTCGCCCTCGCGCGGGCAGATCAGGCGGCCGTCGCGCAGCAGGCGGCGGCGGGTGATGACCTCCATCTCCTCGATGGCGTTGTGGACGCCGATGGTCACGTCGTTGAACGGCTCCTCCACCGTGGTGGGGGCCTCGCCGCGGCCGGCCAGGCGGTAGTCGCCCGCGGGCGTGCGCACCACGAGGATCGCCTTGGTGGTGGTGGAGCCGCAGTCGGTGGCCAGCAGGACCTGGTAGGGGCCGGCGCTCATGACGGCGGGGCCCCCGGTTTGGCCGGCAGGGGGCTGGTTTCCAGCTCCGTCACCCGCCGGCGCAGCTGGTCGACGACGCCGTCTTCCATCAGCAGCAGTCCCACCGAATCGAGCGGAATGGGGGGAAGGGCTCCCAGCATCGGCCCGAGCGCGATGAGCGCGTTTCCCGTCAGCGGCGCGACCGGGCGGTTGCACTCGAGCAGGAAAACGACCAGGGCGCCGATGCCCAGGCCGGTTGCCCAGCGGGCGACCTGCTCGATCAGCTCCTCGCGCTCCGGGGATGTGAGTTCCGTTTTTACCATGGCTTGCTCAGCCCCAGCCACTGCGAGCAGAGGAAGTGGACGCGCTCGATCAGCGCGCTGAGGCGCGACATGAAGGTGTTGCCGAAGAAGGCGCCGAGCGACAGCATCAGGTACCAGCGGCCGAGGGCGGCGGGGCCCCGGACGATCAGCCGCTTGCGGCTCACGGTGAAGAAGAAGTAGACGAGGACGCTGAGCGTGCCGGCCACGAAGACGAGGTTCTCGAATCCCGCGGAGGCGCGCTCCGCGAGGGTGGCCCCGGGCAGGATCCACTCGCCGGGCCAGAGCGACTTCGCCGTGCCGGTGATCTGGGGGAGCATGCGGTTGAAGAGGTCCTTGAAGGCGAGTCCGGCGCCCGCGCCCAGGCCGATGACCATCGGGATCCGGCTGAGCCAGAACAGGCCCTTGGAGAACTGGAAGAACCAGAGCATGCCGATGAGGGCCGGCACGATCAGCGCGACCCCGCCCATGGCTTCGGCGGTGGGCCCGTCGCGGAGCAGGAGCGTGAAGCCGTCGCGCAGGGGGATCAGGCACTTGGCCAGCAGGGCGTCCTGCAGCACGATGGCGATGCCCATCCCGGTGGCGCAGCCGAGCAGGGCGTATTCGAACGCCTTGTAGAACGGGTTTTCGCGGATCAGGAAGGAGTAGACCGCCAGCGTCCCGAGCGCGCCCAGCCAGATCATCGCGCGATCGTACAGGATGGCGCTCCAGGGGGAGCCGGCGGCCAGCAGGCCGGAGGCGATGCGGTACTCGCCCTGCGCCAGGAGGGCGGCCAGCAGCACCCCGGCCCCCGCGATCAGGAGATGTTTCGTGCGCGGGCTCATCATGCCGGGGGCCCTCCGGCCGAGCGGCGCTTCTGCAGGGCCGCCAGGGCCATGGCCGCGTTGCCCAGCGCGATGGCCCCCAGCACGTAGAGGACGGCGAACGACTGCACCGCCGCGATGCGCGTGGCGCTGCCCGGCGTCTTGAGGAGGCGCTCGTAGCTGGCGGCGCCCGCGGCGCCCGGGATCATGCCGACGATCTGTCCGGAGTCCAGGTACGGGTAGGCGGTGGACGAGGAGATGGCCGAGGTGCCCACCGCGTAGGGGGTGCCGTAGACGGAGCGGACAAAGCCCAGCCACTGGACGGACTCCCACGAGTAGCAGACCGAGAAGATCAGGCCGACGTCCTGGATGTCCTTCACGTTGCGCATCATGGGGATTTCGGAGAGCGGCCGGCCGAAGGCGTCCACCTTGACCTGGCCCGGGATATCCTTGGCGAGCGACTGCAGCCCGGCGCCCTGCGCCAGCACGATGGCGCCCCAGATGCAGTAGTCGCGGCCGTACTCCTTGCCCATCTCGCGGGCGACGGATTCGACGATCTGGGGCCCCAGCCGCTGGCCCTCGAAGAACGAGGTGTTGGTGAAGACGGCGAAGGGAAGCCCCCGCTTGAAGAGATGGCGGACGATCACCTCGAAGGCGCCGCGCGCCTCGGGGTACCAGCCCGCGTCCATGGAGGAGTCCAGGATGACGATCTTTCCGGGCTGCAGGTTCTCGATCGTCTGGTAGAGGCGGTTGACGTAGGGCGGCACGGGGATGGGAAAGCGGGCCGTGTGGAACTCCAGCACCACCATCAGCACCGCGAACAGCGCATAGAGAAGGCGGGGATCGCCCTGCTGCACCCGGTCCCAGAATCCGCGTTTGACAGGACCGTTCATCGCGCCTTCCCTTCCACGCCCGAGTAGACGCTGTTGTCGAGGCCCAGCCAGATGCGGAGGGCGATGGAGATGCCGCCGATGGTCAGGCCGATCAGCACGCCCCGGTAGGCGCAGGCGTTCACCACGGTCAGCAGCTTCTGGCTCAGCCAGGGCAGGCCCAGGAAATAGACCGGCTCCGGCAGCGTCGCGGCCTGCAGCTCGCCCAGCGGCATCTGGCCGATCATGACGATGCAGGCGGCCGCCATCAGCAGCACCGACTCCAGGCTGCGCACGCGGAACGAGCGGTAGGCGGCGGAGATCATATAGAAGGCGATCATCGAGAAGACGGCCGTTCCCATGGGCTGCACTATGCCCTTGAAGAGGAACCCGTAGGTGAGCGACCAGGTTTCCGAGCGCGCCTGGGCCACGCCGGAGCCCTTGCCCGCCCAGGTGACCACGAACATGCCGACCAGGCAGACAAAGAAAATGATGCTGGAGCTCCAGCCGGGGGAGAGGCGGGTGATCTTCTTGCCGTGGAAGAGCGTGAGGTTGATGACGGGAATCAGCAGCGCCGTCGCGATGATGATCTGGAGGAACGTGCCGGCCGGCAGGATGCCGCGCGAGAGGTAGGTGGGCGTGGGCGGCGGGCCGGGCTTGTGGAGAACCACCGGACTGCCCGAGCCGACGGCGGAAAGCCGCACGAGCTGGGTATCGAAGGGCGAGAACTCCCGGGGCGGCGCCGGCTGGCGCTCGCGGGCGGTGGAGGCGTAGAGGCCGGCGTCCGTCACCCGCAGCGCGGTGACCTTCGTGCCCGGAGGGGTGAGCGGCCGGGAGGCGCCCCGCGTCAATCCGCCCGCGCCGTCCACGAGGACCGGCGAAAGCTGGTTATCGGAGACAAAGTAGAGCGTCCAGCCGGCGCCGACCGGCCGGGCGTCGAACGCGGAGACGGCCGCTGGAATGAAGTCGGCGGAGCAGAGGGGGCTGGCTTCCAAGCGCAGGGTGGAGGGATCGGCGCCCGTCGCGCGCCAGACGCTCAGCCCTTTTCCGGGAGTTCGCACGAGCAGAAGGAAGGTCCAGGTGTTGTCGGAGTAGGCCGCGGCGAAGCCCTCGGGAATGCCGGGCAGCGGGCCGTTGGGAAGGGGGCGGCCCAGGGCCGCGCTTCGGGGCGGCGGGACTTGCGGAGTGAAGCGGGGGGGCGGTTCGCGGCGCCAGCTTTTGCCATCGGCGGAGGCGGAGGCGCGGCATAGGGTGATGTCCTGGCCCGGGTCGGTTCCCAGGTAGAAGAGCTCCAGCCGGTCGCGGGCCGCCACGGCCGCCAGGTGGCGCATGCCGGTGAGATCGCCGGCCGCCAGGGGCGACCGCTCCAGCACGGGGTTCGGGGAGGAGGGCATCCAGGTATCCGCGGAGCCGGCGGCGGGGACCAGGCCGCCCACGGCCGGCAGGCGGTCCGCGTAGAGGCCGGCATAAAAGAGGCGCGGGCCGGCGGCGGTCTGGACTGGCGCGGGCGCCTGCACGGCATAGCTGTCGAAGGCGCCGCCGACTTTGTCAGGCAGGAAGAACTCCAGCACAAAGTAGAGCCCCGTGAGGAAGGCCAGCGTTTTCAAAAAGGCGCGTTTGCTCATCCGGGGGTTCGATTCCTCAGTAAAACAGCAGGGCCGTCAGCCAGTTGTTGCCGAACAGGGTGAGGCTGGCCGTGGAGGCCAGGACCAGGAAAAGGACGAGGAACTTGAAGCCGTCCTGCGCCACGAGGCTGCCGGTCAGGACGGGATCGCGGCTGAAATAGGCGCCGGCGGCGTAGAACTCCTCGCCGAACACGGTGTAGTCGCAGGACATGAGGAAGAAGGGCACCTGGAAGAAGCTCGGCGTGCAGGCCAGCTGGACGGCGCCCGCCTGCTGGCCGGCCTCGGCGATCACGAGCGACTCGAAGCCGTACATCCCGAAGATCAGGTTGGCGCCCACGCGCTCGCGCTTGATCCAGCCGGCGACGCTGGCCGCGTAGGCCGCCTGGTTGGCGGACAGGTAGCGCAGGCAGTCCTCGGCCGGGAAGAGGCCGTCCTTGCCCATGGCGGCATAGCCATCCTTCCAGTACTCCTCGCCCATGGCGTAGGCGAGGGGATCGGAAAAGGGGGAGAGGACCGGCATGGAGAGCTTCGCGGACTTGCGCACCACGTGCCCCATGATGGCGAGGGAGCAGAACAGCTCGACGCCCAGGCCCTGGAAGCCCGGGTTGAACATGATGGGGCGGTCGCGCTCGGTGGCCTGGCCGATCATCTCATCGATTTTCTGGAGGCCGGGAATCGTCCGCAGGCTGACCTCGCCGCCGCGGCGGATCCGGCGGACCTGGTAGAGGATGGCGATCAGGAAGCCGGCGAAGATCAGGCGCACCATCAGATTGGCGTGTTCCATGATGCTTGCTCCTGACTGGCGTTCGAGACGCCGTTTCGGGCCCGGTTGCCGATTTCGCTTTTGAACTCTTTTCTGTAAAATAAAATAGTTCTTTGCAATTGACTTGTCACGCTCTTTTTCACCATTCTATCCGGAGATACAACACCGGACGCGCGCATCCGGAGAGGCGTGCCGATGCATACGGGGGAACGATCATGGCTGTGAAACCGGTCCGAAAGCTCACGCCGCTGCCGATCAAAGCGGTCACGTTCACGGGTGGATACTGGGGGGAGCGCCTCCGCGTGAATCACACCGTGACGCTGCCGATCGCCTACAAGCGCTGCAAGGAGACGGGCCGGATCGACGCGTTCCGCATGGACTGGAAGCCCGGCCGGCCCAACGAGCCGCACAAGTTCTGGGACAGCGACGTGGGCAAGTGGGTGGAGGCGGCCGCCTATGACCTGGCGGGGAATCCCGACCCCCGCCGCCGGAAGCAGTTGCAGGAGGTGGCGGAGCTGATCGCCTCGGCCCAGCAGAAGGACGGCTATCTCAACGTCCACTACACGCTGGTGGAGCCCAAGCTGCGCTGGGCGAACGTGCGGGACAACCACGAGATGTACTGCGCCGGCCACCTGATGGAGGGGGCGGTGGCCCACTGGCAGGCCACCGGGGACCGCACGCTGCTGGACGCCATGGCCGGGTACGCCGATTACATCGCCACGGTGTTCGGGCGGGGCAAGGGCCAGAAACGCGGCTATTGCGGCCACCAGGAGATTGAGCTGGCCCTGGTCAAGATGTACCGCGCCACCGGCGAGAAGAAGTTCCTCGAGCTGGCCAAGTACTTCATCGACGAGCGCGGCCGGCAGCCTCATTTTTACGACCAGGAGTCGGCCGCCCTGGGGGAGAAGCCCTCGAAGGATCGCCCGGCTTGCTGGCAGGGGCTGCAGGCGCACAAGCCCGTGCGCGAGCAGGAGGAGGTGGTGGGCCACGCCGTGCGCGCCATGTATTTGTATACGGGAATGGCCGACGTGGCCATGGAGACGGGCGATGCCGGGCTCATGGCCGCCTGCCGCACGCTGTGGGACAATGCGGTGAATCAGAAGCTGTACATCACCGGGGGCATCGGCGGCCGCAACGCCGGGGAGGCGATGGGCGCCAACTACGACCTGCCCAACGACACCGCCTATGCCGAGACCTGCGCCAGCATCGGGCTGGTGTTCTTTGCGCAGCGCATGCTGCTGGCCCACGCGGACGGCAAGTATGCCGATGTCATGGAGACGGCCCTCTACAACGGCATCATGAGCGGCGTCTCGCTGGGCGGCGACCGGTTCTTCTATTCCAACCCGCTGGCCGTGAACGGGCGCTTCAAGCCGGAAGGCCGGCGCCACATGGATGTGCGGCAGGAGTGGTTCGAGTGCTCGTGCTGTCCCACCAACATCATCCGCCTGCTGGCCTCCCTGGGCGAGTATGCCTACGCGGCGGCGGGCCGCACGCTGATGGTGAACCTTTATGCCGCCGGATCCGCCCGCGCGGAGCTGGCCGGGCAGCGGGTGACGCTGGCGCAGAAGACGGATTATCCCTGGGACGGACGGGTGACGCTCACGCTGGGGCTGGCGCAGCCCGCCGCGGTGAAGCTGATGCTCCGGATTCCCGGCTGGTGCCGCCGCCACACGCTGGCTGTGAACGGCAAGGCGTTCAAGGCTCCGGTTAAAAAAGGGTACGCGGAAATCGACCGCACGTGGGCGGATGGCGACCGGGTGGAGCTGGCGCTGGACATGCCCGTCGAGCGCATGGCGGCCCATCCCGCCATTCCCGAGGACGCGGGCAAGGTGGCGCTGCAGCGCGGTCCGATCGTCTATTGCCTGGAGCAGTGTGATCACGCGGCGGACGTGACAACCCTCGTCCTGCCCGACATGGCGCCGCTGAAGGCGCGCTGGGACGCGCGGCTGCTGGGCGGCTGCAGCGTGATCGAAGGCGAGGCGGAGGTGTTCCCCCCGTCAGGCTGGAAAGGCGCGCTGTACCGGCCGGCTTCGCAGGTGAAGGCGAAGAAGGTTCGCCTCAAGGCCGTCCCCTACAGCCTCTGGTGCAACCGCGAGCCCGGGGCGATGACGGTGTGGATGCCCCGGCGGTAGCATGCCAAGGCGCTTCGACAAGCAAATGGATGACAGAATGAATGCGATTGAACCACGGAAAACATGGAATACACGGAAATAGAGAAGAGAACAGATGAACCACGGATTACACGGATCACACTGATTTTAGTCTAAATCCGTTCATACCATGAAGAACATGAAGGTCATGAAGAAGATTTAACTTCGAAACACACGAAAATAGAAAAGATTTTTTGGGTTAATACAGACCCGCCGCGGATCCGCTTCATGTTCTTCACGGTGAGTCGCATCGTCGGGGGGGGCGGGGCGGCCCCGCAAACTCTTCTCTTATCCGTGTTATCCGTTTAATCCGTGGTCAAAACAACTGCCGATTCCGAGATCGTCCTGAAGATCACTTCAAGTCCTTCATGTTCTTCATGGTGCCGACTTTCCGTCGGGGGTGCGGGGCCTCCCTGCAAATCTTCCCTCAGCGTCCTCAATCTGACCTCATCCCCCTCTGTGTGAAGCCTTCTCTTCAATTTTCGCGGCTTTAGCGTGTTTCGTAGTTAAAAGGAGTGGTAGGGGGCACGTCGCTCTATCGCGTCAGGCAGGCTGCACGCGTAGCAGGCACAGGTCGTGCCCCTTCAGGATGATCGACACTTTGTTGCCGTTCAGAGGCAATGTCTTTCCCGTTTCGATATCGGTGATCCGGCAGCCGGCGGGGAAGCCCAGGGCGGCCAGGTCGAGCGCGACCTCCGCCGTCCGTTCTTCGGCGGCATAGTTGGTGATGGCGCAGAGGGCCTCCTTGCCGCGGGCGACGAACACGATGGCCGGCAACTCGGAATCCGCGGTGCGCAGGGGCTGGGGCCGCTCGTCCCAGTAGCGGTAGACCTCCACGCCGGGGCGCTGCACGAAATCCAGGATGGGCTGGCGGAACATTTTGAAAAGCCGGTTTTCCGCGGTGTCGCCGGGGCCGACGGGCTCATAGTGCCAGCGATAGGGATCGACCAGCAGCTCGTGGACGATCGTGACGCCCAGGAACGTTCGCAGGACCCGCGGATTCTCGGCCCGCGCGGCGGCCTCGTCGAGCCGGCGGCGCAACTCCGGATAGGGGTAGTGCTCCACCATGCCCTCTTCCTGTTCGCCCAGCTCGTGCAGCACGATGGGCCAGGCGCCGGCCAGCTCGCCGGAGCTGACCAGCTGGAGGTAGTCGCGCGTGAAGCGGTCGTGCACGTCCTTGTGACCGCGCTGCCATTCCCAGTCGTATTGGACCGTGTAGAACGAGAGGATGGGCAGGAGGGCCAGCGAGGTCATGTGCCCCATGTGAATGGGCTCCATGCCGCGCTCGTTCAGGAAGGTGAACGTCCGCTTGGCCTGCTCGCGCAATTCCCAGATGCCGGTGGAGGGGACCATCGCGCCTTGCTCATCCCGGAACGCGGCCGACATGGCGCGATTGCGGAACGGCCGGAAGTAGAGGTTGTCCATGTAGATGCCGGTGTTGCCGCCTGCGTCAAAGCTGCGCCCGTACCAGTGCAGGATGAAGTCGAGGTGCGAGGCGGAGGGCACCACGCCCATCGCCTTCCTTGAGGGGGGATGCGGCAGGGCCTGCCGGTCGCGCTGCTCGTTGTAGTCTTCCGTGCCCCACTCGTCCACGAACGTGCGGCACTCCTCGCTGTCCACGGTCACGTCGCGGTTGTAATAATAGATCATCCGCGTGCCGTAGCGGTTGCGGAGGTTCAGGTTCGCCATGTTCTCGAACAGGCACACGGTGGACTCCCCGTAGGGCGCGTAATGGCGGCGGTGGTCGCGGATGACGGCGTCGATGGCCGCCTGATCCAGCCGCTCGCGGTTGCCGCGCCGGAGGGCCTCCCAGAGCGACAGCGCCTTGCCCGGCGGATAGTAGCAGGCGTAGTTGCCCAGCGAGAGCCAGTGGCAGTCGCAGCCGAGCACGCTGAAGCGGTCGCTGTACCAGCGGTGGCGCCAGCCCGCCAGGCGCGGCTTGACCGGCGCGGCCAGGAGCCCGAAGGTGAGGGTCCGCGCCTCGTCCAGGGTGACGGGCCGGTTGACCAGGTGCACGCGCAGGAGAAGCTCGTCGCCCTGCCGCGTGACCTCGAGGTTGGGGGAGCCCGGCACGCGGGACCAGCCCTTGCTGTTTTCGGCGAACCAGCACAGGCCCCGGTTGGCGTTGCCCAGGAACAGGTAGCTGCAGAAGTTTACCTCCCACCCGGTGGGGGGAATATCGGCCGCGCTCCACACGACGCCCTGGCCCTCCGGCAATGTCTTGAACTCGACGGCGTCGCGGTAGCGGCCGGAGCAGGCGTGCACCTGGCGGGCCACGCCGTTTCGCAGCGGAATCTCCAGGTCCAGCTTGTCAAGGCGCGTGCCCGGCGCGGCGGGCAGGGTGAGGTCGACCCGCAGCGTGCCGTCGTAGTCGAGCGTGAGCGCGGCCTCGGCTGCGAGGGGGCCCAGCGTAAAGCGGCTGCGCGCGACAACCCGGTCGGCCGCCACGCTTTCGAAGGTAAGCGCGGAGGGGATGGCGGCATGCGCCACGCCGTCGATGGCGGCGGCATAGCGCATCGGGGCGGCGAGCAGCTCTTCGGTCTCTTCGGGGCGCTCGGAGTGGCCGGTGCGGATGCGGTCGAACAGCCCCGAGTCATTCAGGGCATACTCTTTCAGGACCGTGCGAAAGATGTTGCCCTCTTTTTCAATCGGCGTGAAGGGCGGGTAAACCGTGCGGCTGGTTCCAAGGCCCTTGTTTTCCCATTCGAAGCGCCGCCGCTCGAAGGTCTTCACCCGCGGCTCCGCGGGAACCTGCTCGCCCTGCCCCGTGGCCGCGATTTCGAATTCGCCTTCGAGGGGCGGGAGGGTGACGTCCGTTTCGCAGACGCCCCTGACGAATTGACGCCGCTTCAGGGTGAAGGAGTGAACGGCGGGGCCGCCCCCTTTGGGCCGGATTTCCACGTTCAGGAGTGTCAGGCGCGCCTTGCGGGGAAGTCCGGATACATCCGCGCGCAGGCGAAGGAGGTTGCGCGAGGGGTAGTAGGCGAATTGGAAATCGACCGGAAGGGGCGGCGGGGCGGGGGGCGTCCAGTGCGGCGCCGAGCTGCGGGCATAGGTGAGGCAACGGGTGAGCAGCGGCTTGTTTCCATCCTGCGTGGCCACGGTGGTCATGTCGAAGGAGAGCGCGGCGAGCGCCTCGTTTTTGACCATGACCTCGCGCTGTTCGCCGGGCTCCAGGCGGACGGAAACCGCGCCGTGCAGATCCGGCCTCCGGGGGAGGCGGCAGAGCAGCTCCACGCGGACCTCCGCGGGAACGGCGGCGGGGTTGAAGAGCGAGAACCAGAGGCGGATGTTGCCGTGGAAGGGATTGTCCGCATGCCGGCATTGAACGGCGACGACCGGATCCGGGGTGAACTGGAAGACCAGGGGGCGGTCGGGCTGGCGGGCGAGCGAGGCGCGGGCCGCCGGCTGATGGAAGAGGCGGGTTACGTTGAGGGCCCAGGGGGAAGAGGTGGTGTCGGGCCGGCCGAACAGGGAAGCCGGAATGAAGATCCGGCAATGCCAGAGATTGTCATGGAGGGCCGAGGCGGCCTTTACCGCAACCCCGCCGGCGCGCAACGATTGGCGGAGGGGGCTTTGACCGGGGCGGAGGAGGAGGTGAGAGAGGCGGCCCTGCGGAGTGACGCGAATGAGGTGTCCGTCATTCAGTTGGACTTCGATCGCATCGCCGCGGAGCGTTCCGGCGGGCGCCATTTCGGAGAGCACGGCGAGGCAGAGGTGCGAGCGGGTGGCGCCGACAAAAACCCGCGCGGCGCGAAGGTCGACGCCG